>JBATHJ010000643.1:0-1607 GCA_049666625.1 Gammaproteobacteria bacterium
AAATGTCACCTCCAGTTTTGCCATGGAGCAAATCAAATACACTACGGCGCTGCCGATTGGTGTAGATGTATGAATAAAGACTGCAATAACAACATACCGGCCCGCAAATACTGTATCTGCGTGTTTCAATAAAAGACTTTGTCTTCCCGGACTGACAGTCAACCGGACCGGCAAGGCGATACCCGACAAAACGTATGGAACAACACCAGGAAGCTCGGGTTAGCATGGCGATATCGTTAATCCCACACTCAGCCCAATAGTATCGCCTTGACCCTGCGTCAGCCCTCTGGCAGAGTCTGGCGAGATAGAGATGAATACGGAATACAAAATGAAAACTTCAAAACTATATGAGCAGCTGTTAGCAAGCGCGGGTGAAGATGTGACCCGCGATGGGCTGCTGAAAACCCCGGAGCGTGCGGCCAAGGCATTCGCATTTCTGACCCGCGGGTATGGTCAGACGCTGGAAGAAGTTTTAAACGGTGCGGTGTTTGATTCTGACAATGACGAAATGGTGATTGTGAAAGACATCGAACTGTATTCCATGTGTGAGCATCACCTGCTGCCGTTTGTAGGCAAGGCGCATGTTGCCTATCTGCCGCGTGGCAAGGTGATCGGACTGTCGAAAATTGCCCGCATTACCGATATGTATGCCCGTCGTTTGCAGATCCAGGAACAGCTCACCAAGCAGATTGCAGATGCGATAATGGAAGTGACCAATGCGGCAGGCGTCGGTGTGGTGATCGAGGCACAGCATTTCTGCATGATGATGCGGGGCGTGCAGAAACAGAATTCCTGGACCATTTCTTCCATGATGCTGGGTTCTTTCCGCGAGAGTGATCGTACTCGGCAAGAATTTCTACAATTGATCAGTCGATAAACCAGCGCCCGGTTTACGTTAAGCCGGGACATCCCGCGATGTTGTGCGAGGTGCATAAACAATGGACATCGAGGCAGAAGAAAAAGCAATTCGGCAATTTATCGATAAAGAGAATTACCATGCTGCGATGAATCTTTCGATTTCAGCTGTCAATGAATGTCGCAAACAAACGAATCAGCCGGGCATAGATCATTTCATCGAGCTGATTGGTGAAATCGCCGATACCATGGCCGAAAAGTTTGGCAGTCAGGGTAAAGCCCGGCGCGACAACAGCTGATGTCATCAGCGCCAACCCGGATGGTGACAGGTGCAGATAATTTTCAGTTGTGTGCGTAATTAACTCGTATAGCTGCAGCCCTGCGGCAGCGAGAAATAAACCTGTCCCGGCCAGTCATGGCGGCTCCCGCTCTATGTACCGGCAGTACAAAAGATTAGCTATGCCAGTGGTCAATTTTGAGTTATAAGTGCATGCACTTGCACCTACTTGAGATTCCTGCTTGATTACAACAACCCTGAACCACGAGACGACTGACACCGAGGTGTTTGCGCGCATCGCTGCAGCATTTAAACAGTCGGGTTATGTTATTTTGTATGATGTTTTTTCCGTTGCACAATTACAGTCGCTGTTCATCGATATCAAAAAAACCGATAGCGAAGATTTCCATGCCGCCGGCATCGGGCGCGAGCAGGCACACCAGTTAAACCCGTTCGTGCGGCGTGACCGGATACG
>JBATHJ010000644.1:0-5440 GCA_049666625.1 Gammaproteobacteria bacterium
TACCCGGGGTTAGGAAATCTTTCCAGCAACATCTGGTTGGTCACTGCAGTGAAGTTAATATAGTCGAATACATGAATCGCCTGCAGGCCTTCTTCAGAACCAGGTGTTTTGAACAGGCCGATACGAATACGTGCACCGGGGATCTGGTTTAGCGTGATACTCGCATCTGTGACATGCGCAGTACCACCGTCGCCAGCCGTAATACCATTATTACCAAACTCGGTGAGCAGGAAGTAGTTGACCTTGCCGTCGAGCGGAAAGCCGGTACCGCGTACACCGATACGTGCACGGTTGACGTTGAACTGGTCCTGGTTGGTCAGGTTAGGGCCAATCAGTTTCGGTGGGATATAACCACCGGTGGAATTGGGTTCACTGTTATTGTGTTGATACTGCGCCTGAATAAAACCCCAGACTTTAACGCGATCGGCGGCGCTGTCGGGTTCTGTGCCCTGTAACATAAGCCAGTTTGCAGCATGGCTGTTAAAAGCTGTCATGCAGCAAATGCCGGCAACTGACAGACAAATCTTTTTATAAACATTATTGTTCACTGTTTACCCTCCGGTAATTTTTATATTGTTTCTATATGCGTGTATATGTTCAGGGCTTAACCAGTACGTAGCCGTCTGAAACCAGGTCAACAATACGCACAACACCTGCGCTAACCCTGGTGGCGCTTGGATTCATTTCAGGCGGGTGGCCGAGCGCTTTGCCCATGGCGGTGATGGTGTTGCTGCATGCTGCAAAACGTACGCCATTGTCAACAAGACCGGAGATGCGTCCTTTATTGGCATTATCTTTAAACATGAGGCGAAGGCCCGGGCCAAATGCGACGATCTCGACATCAACCTTGTCCTGGCCGTAGTGTTTAATCAGGTTGTTTGCGACATTTAGAACAAGCGTCTGTTTGTCAGAATCATCATCGCTGATTTGCAGCACAACAAATTTCTCTGCAAAGGGTTTCGCATCGGAAGCTGCGTTGGCAAAGTTTGCTATTAATGACAGGGTGACCAGGAGTAATAGCTGGGTCATCTTCATACTTTCTTCTCCAGTTTGAATAATTATTTGTGTACGATTTTGTTTCTAAAGCTTCTGCCGTGTTGTCTTTATGGTTTTATGTAGGCATAACCCATCAGTTGCAGCCTGGCGACTTCGGCAACGCCACTGGGTACGATGTCTTTTTCGTCAACGTTGTACAGGTCTTTATAAACATCGACCTTGCGACCTTTAACGGTGTTTTCGCATACGTTAAATTCAACGCCCTGGCCTTTGAGTGTGTCTATGCTGGCAGTCATTTTTTGATCAGCATTGGCGTGTTTGAATTTATCGAGTTTTTTCAAAGAGTCGGGTTCGAGTAACATTGCGAGGCCATTGCCGTGCAGTACAACCTTGAGGTCGAGGTTTTCAGCGCCAACTGCATTGATGTGGTTCTGGATATTGCGCAGTGCGCCGGTCTGCTGTTTTGGATCGTCGTAGTTGATGTGATAAACAACTTTCTGCTTGCCATAGCGTTCATTGGCGAATGCGCTGTTGGCTGTTAACAAAACAATGCCCATGAAAAGGGCGGACAGGAGTTTTAATATTTTGGTATTCATATATCGCCTCGATTGATATTGAACAGGCCGATGTTATCGATCTGCAGGTTGATTCAGTATCTTCTTATATGCCACTATTGTAAGCGCATGCAGCAATGTGCATCGCCTCTAGAATAAAAGACGGGTGGGTTTATGTTTTATTCTGAGTTTTTTGATTTATTTTCAGAATTGGTTATTTTGCTGCGTTTTTTTATGAAATCGAGAATGATATTTCGGTTGATGCCGCCGGTCTGCATGCCGACAAGTTCGCCCTGTGGCGAGAAGATATACGTGGTGGGCAGGCCCTGCAGATAGCCGGCACCGAGTTTTTTTGAAATGCTTTCATCACTCAGCAGTACCGGGAAATCAATCATGTATTCGTCCATGAAATTTTTCACTTCGTCCTTGTCTGCATAGCCAAAGCCCGGAAAGTCGATGGCAATGCCGAGAATGGTCAGTAGTGTTGCACTGTATTGATCATGTAGCAGCACAAGTTCAGGCATTTCCTCACGGCAGGGTGGACAATCGACGCCCCAGATATTCACCACAGTCCACTTGCCTTTGCCCAGGTACTCGCTGACAGCGTGCTGTTGCGAGCCAACGTCCACTAACAGTATTTCATTATTTTCTAATGCAGATACCGAGGCCAGGCTGCAGAGTAGAATTATGCATACACTTAGTTGTCGCTTTATATAGAATAATGGCATGGCTTGTCAGTCAGGGTCATCGTAGTTAGTATCAGACGTAGCTGGCGGCAGTAGTATTCACTTTATTTAATATATATCTTTATAAGGGAATATTTGGCATGAGTGCACGTCTTTACTTAAACCTTAGTGGAGTTAATGATGGAGATCGTTAAAAAGCTTGTTGCATCGTTTTGCCTGAAGCAGGAGTTCGCCCTGCGTCGAAACAAGCTATACCAGATCGCGTATTCCTGGTGTCACGATGCTGCACTGGCAGATGACCTTGTGCAGGAAACCATGTACAAAGCCATCAAGAACCGATCAAAGCTCCGCGAAGTAGCGACACTTGATACCTGGCTTTACCGCATTCTGATTAATTGCTGGCACGATTATCTGCGCGTTTCCGGCAGGCATGTTGAACTTTTTGATGTGCGTGATGATCGTATCAGGGACCATAGCGACATGTATCAGAAATTACAGATTGTAGATCGTGTGCGCTCATCAGTCTCAAGCTTGCCGATGAATTTACGCGAAGTTGTCACGCTGGCTGATTTTGCAGGTTTCAGTTATGCGGAAATCGCAGAAATTGTCGACGTTCCGATTGGTACAGTAATGAGTCGACTGTTTCGTGCGCGACAGAACCTGAAAGAACAACTGCTGGATATGAGTAATGATGAAGCAATCCAGCTCAAGTTACGAAGAGTAAAATAATGGACAACAAACAATTTACAGATGAAAAGCTCAATATGTTCATTGATGGTGAGCTTGATACTGCTGAAGCCAATGAACTACACGAAGCGATGTTGCAGGACCCACAAATCCGCGAGCGTGTCTGCCAGCTAAAAGCTGTGCGTGAACTGGTCGGGTTTGCATACCAGTCACCGCCCAGATCGAATTATGATCGCAGGGTGCATCCTGACGGCGGGCGTAACCCAGTGTGGAAAAGCATTGCTGCTGGTTTGCTGGTTTGCCTGGGTGTTGTTGTTGGCTGGTCCACGCACCAGTATGGCCCAAGTGTGATTGCGGGCACGACAACAGCAAATAACGTGTTCAGTTACTATACCGAGCATGCCCCGGTAAAACACACCGGTCGCAATTTTATATTGCACCTGAGTACATCAGACATTGGCGCCGTCAAGGCTGCACTGGATGAGGCTGATAATCTGATCGCAAGTTATAAACGCTCAAACACACCGCTTAAAATTGACATCATCGCAAACCAGCGCGGTATTGATGTTCTGCGCGTCGATGTTTCACCTTATATCGACCGTATTCAGAAAATGGTCGCAGACAATGATTCGGTGTCACTGTTTGCCTGTGAGCGCTCGATAGCCAAGGCGAAGGCAAGGGAAGGCAGGGACATTGTTGTGATGCCTGAGACCGTTACCAACAGGACGGCGCGCGAGCTGATTCCTGAGCGTCTTAATGATGGCTGGGTCTATATAAAGGTTTAACGATTATTTTTCCTGATTTCGTCGTGATTTAATTTTCTGACGGCGGCCACTATGATAACTTGTCGCCCATGCGACAGTCACGGCTAAGGCATACTCCACTCGTTTTTCAAACAGCACAGCGCAGCATCTCCTGCGCTGTGCTGGTTATTGCTGTGCTACTGTCATCCGGCTGCACGCATCTCATTTTCGGCCCGCTCAGGCCGCACATTTATACCCCCGATATTGTAGATCTGGATTACGACAACATTTATGCCGTGACGGATACGGGCCTGAGATTGCACGGCTGGAAGCTGCATGCATCGTCTGAACATGTTGGCAGCCTGGTGTTTTTTCACGGCAACGGCGAGAACATCAGTACGCACTTCGCCAACGTCTACTGGCTGGCAGAGTACGGCTATGATGTTTACCTGTTTGATTATCGCGGCTATGGCAAATCAGCAGGCGCGCCACAACTGGATGGCATCGTTGCGGATGTCGATGTCATGCTCAACGCAGTATTGCAGCAGTTGCCGGAAAATGAAAACCTGGTGGTCATGGGTCACAGTTTTGGCGCCAGCCTGAGTATCTACGGTGTTGCGCATAGCCAGTACAGAGATAGAATTGCAGCACTTATTTCGGTGGCTGCGTTTGCCGACTACCGGCAGGTCACGCGGGAGATTCTATCGCGCAGCTGGCTCACCTGGGCATTACAATGGCCGCTGTCATATACCATAGACAACAGTTACCGACCACTCGACAGTGTTGCGCTGGTAGCACCGATTCCCCTGTTCATAATGCACGCCACGATGGATGAAATTATCGAGCTGCATCATGCGAGAGACCTGATCGCTCGCGCACAGCCACCCAGCCAGCTGGTCGAAATGCAGGGTGATCATAACCTGGCGTTAAATCTCGATACCAACCGGGCGCTAATATTACAGTTCCTGAAGGGGGTTTCTGTTACTGGCGATGCGCAGTAACACGGCCTGTCAGCTTTAACTGTTATCTTTTAACTGTTAGCGGCAGGCTGCAAACCGTTTTGGGTATCAGGCGGCGGCCTCATCAGCAAACACCACGGTTTCAATTTTCCATGCGTTTTCAGATGCGTGCAGCACCAGGCATGAGGGGCCGCCCCTGGTACGCTCTTTGCCAGCAGCGCCAGGATTGATTATCCAGGGTTCAGCAGACTGGTCGATGACGCGCTTGTGGGTATGACCATACACGATCATGCGTGCTTCAGCGTGGTCCCAGCGGAACTGTTCATGATCAGGAAAACCACCGAGCCGATGACCGTGTTCGATGATCACCAGGCCGCCCGGTAACGTGAGTTCAATCTGGGCGGGCAGGGCATTCACCACAGCGTGTTCCGCTGCTGACCAGGCAGCCGCGTGGTCGTTGTTGCCAGCCACCGCGTGCAGCGCGATACGCGGCCTCAGTTGCGCCAGTATGTCTGCGCCGCATATATCACCTGCATGGATAATGTGATCGCAGGTGTTAACGGTGTTGACGATACGCGGATCTATAAATCCATGGGTGTCGGATAATATGCCGACTTTAAGCATGCTGATAATTAATCGTCCGAGTTTGAGAGTGATGCATTATAAACGACAAACTTCCAGTCCGTCATTCCGGCATGTTTCTGGCCGGACTAATTCTGATGGGATCAGAATTGAACGCGTTTTTTGCGGCCCGAAGGGCAAAATACATGGATGTATTTTGTAAAAAGTGCCGCCCCGAGAACTTCGCCCTTCGG
>JBATHJ010000645.1:0-1926 GCA_049666625.1 Gammaproteobacteria bacterium
GCAGGCCAACCAGTGCCGGGTTCATCCCGAGGCCGACATTGAGCACGATCGACATGTAACCAATCGCACCGCCCAGCAGGTTGTTTGCTATTGCACCTAACCCGTAAGCGAATTTTTGCCCGAACGGCAGCCGGTCTTCGGCGGCAGTTACGTGGCTTTCATGTGCACTCATTCAAAACCTCGTGTTCGATATGTGTGAGTGCATCATCCCACTGCACCTGCCCTGCTTCATAAAATATGCAGCCTTGTTGGTGGCAGTGTGCTCAAGCTTGTTTGCAAATGACATCCGCTTTCAATGTGGGTCATCATTTGCATTGCCGTTTTCAGCTAGTCAGGCTTTACGAGATTACTGGGAAAAATGAATGTCATCAAAATACAGCGTACCGTCCAGCAGCGTGACAGATCCTCCTGGTGGTGCCGATGGCGTGGATGAGGCATTCCAGAAGCCCAGGAAATTCACATCGGTTTGATCCAGTCCTGCAAAATCACTCAGTGGTATTTCATACAGACTCCAACCGGCAATAGTACTGGCCGTCGGTGAGTAAGCCGACAGATAGACCGAAGCGGCGCCTCCGGATGAATCTTCCATTTTTACTTCCAAATCCATTAATGCTGGGCTGGCATCAGTAGTATTGATACCGAACTTAAGTGTTGTATAGGACGTGATGTCATTAGACGGTACAGGTTTCAGGCTCACATCATCCCAAAAAATAGAGCCGCCTGCGGCTGGTGTACTAAGTTGAATGTGCAGCAGGAATAGTTCGGCAGAAACGGTACCCGCCGGTGCGACTTCTGTCATTGACAACTCGGTCCAGTCGCTGATATCAGCGCCATCCTGGCCGGGGAGATAGATACGGTTGCCGTCATTTGAAGCGTCAACGATCAATTCGGTTACACCAAGTCGAGTACCGCCACCGAGCTGCCCACCGGCTGCATTCCAGAAACTCAATTGAAAGATACCAATGTTATCAGGCGCAAGGTTATCACCGTCCCAGTTCATGACATGAGCAGTCGCTGTATACGTTTTTCCAGCGACCACAGAATCATCAGCCTGGTAGGCACCAGATGCGCTATCAAAGGTGAATGGGCCGTACATTGTCAGAGACTGAAAACCGCCTGCATCATGTGATACTGGTCCAAAGCCTGGGCCGGCAGTATTGTTTGTGAATACAAACTCAAATGTATCCCAGCCGGTGGCACCAGCAACATTACCAGTGGATGCGTCGTCCGTCTCAAATGTGGTGTTGACAAGTGCTGAACCAAAGTTGAAGACAAAGCCATTGTAATCTCCACCAGTACCTGTACTCAAGAAGTCTGCTGACAGCACAACACTACCATCCAGTGGCGTGACGGCCGTGCTGATTTCACTTGTCACGGTGTTTTTGCCGCCAAAATCCGCAACGTTAATGATTTCAAAGTAGGCTAATACAGGATTGATGAAGGTCTCTGAGTACACGCCAAGCGTGGAAACCGATGGCAGCGCCGTTATACTCGCGGTGTCAATCTGATCAACTCCGTTTGCATCTGCATAAGTTACTGTTAGTACATCGCCCTCGTTTATAGCGATGGTACTGGTTGCATCTTTTGTTGGGCCGAAGTTAAGCGTAGCAGATCCCGCGCCGCTGGCGTCAACAGTCATACCAACACCAATGGTCTCTGTGCCATTATCGACAAGAGCCACAATTGTTTTGTTTGCCAGGCACGTGTCTACCAGCGAGATTTGCGCAGAGAGTGCATTTGCGGGATAGCTGTCTGCGTTTAGATTGACACTACCATTCGCGGTACACGTTTCTTTAACAAACAGGATATTGTCGATATAGAGCTTTCCGGCGATTAACTGACCAGCTGAGTTTTTTGGATTCCAGAATCCCCACAAAACAACGTTATCGAGATTAACGCCATTAAAGTCACTTAATGGTATTTCAT
>JBATHJ010000646.1:0-8332 GCA_049666625.1 Gammaproteobacteria bacterium
AACTGGAAGATCGCGTGCATGCCAGCCTGACATTTCCCGATGGCAGAACCCAGGATGTGTTCGGCAGAATTTGCTATCGCGAAATGCTGGAGAGCGACGAGCTTGTCGCCTACGGATTCAGCATACTCCAGGGCTTTTACAAGCTCGAAGCAGTCGCCTAGGCGAGTTTGCGATACTTGATGCGATGCGGGTTATCCGCTTCATCACCCAGTCTTTGATGCCGGTCGGCTTCATATTCCGTGTAATTGCCTTCGAACCATACCGTTTTGCTGTCACCCTCAAACGCAAGAATATGGGTGGCAATGCGATCCAGGAACCAGCGGTCATGTGAAATCACCACGGCGCAGCCGGGAAAATCGAGCAGGGAATCTTCGAGTGCGCGCAGGGTTTCAACATCCAGGTCATTGGTCGGCTCGTCGAGCAGCAGCAGGTTGCCGCCGCTTTTCAGTAACTTCGCAAGATGCAGGCGGTTGCGTTCACCGCCGGACAGATCCTTGATGAATTTCTGCTGGTCTTCACCCTTGAAGTTAAAGCGGCTGACATAGCCGCGCGAGGGCACGGTGTACTTGCCGATGGTGATATTGTCGAGGCCATCGGAAATTTCATCCCACACAGTATTATTCGGCGTCAGGCTGTCGCGGCTCTGGTCGACATAGGAAATCTGCACGGTTTCGCCGACCCTGAATTCACCGGCGTCGGGTTTTTCCTCGCCGTTGATCATGCGAAACAAGGTGGTTTTACCCGCGCCGTTCGGCCCGATAATGCCGACAATACCGCCGCGGGGCAGATTAAAGCTCAGGTTGTCGTACAGCAGTTTGTCGCCATACGCTTTGCGGATACCAATGGCTTCGATCACCAGCTCGCCGAGGCGTGGGCCGGGCGGTATATAGAGTGACTTGGTTTCACTGCGTTTCTGGTAGTCATTCGAGGCCAGTTCTTCAAAGCGCTGCATGCGTGCCTTGCTCTTGGCCTGGCGTGCTTTCGGGTTGGAGCGCACCCATTCGAGTTCGGCCTTGATCGATTTCTGGCGATTGGCTTCTTTTTTCTCTTCTACCGCGAGGCGTTGTTCTTTTTGCTCCAGCCAGGATGAATAATTGCCTTCCCAGGGAATCCCGTGGCCGCGGTCGAGTTCCAGGATCCAGCCGGCGACATTGTCGAGGAAATAGCGGTCATGGGTGACAGCTACCACGGTGCCGGGAAAATCGTGCAGAAAACGCTCCAGCCAGGCGACGGATTCGGCGTCGAGGTGGTTGGTCGGTTCGTCCAGGATCAGCATGTCGGGCGAGGACAGCAGCAGGCGGCAGAGTGCGACCCGGCGTTTTTCGCCGCCTGACAGGGTGGCCACATCGGCGTCCCACGGTGGCAGGCGCAGGGCATCGGCGGCGACTTCGAGTTTGTGGTCGAGATTGTGCGCATCCGCGGCCTGCAATATATTTTCCAGCCGTGCCTGTTCGCTGGCGAGGGCCTCGAAATCGGCATCGGGCTCGGCATAGGCGGCGTACACTGCCTCGAGCTGCTGGTGCGCTGACTTGATCTCGCTGAGACCTTCTTCAACATTGCCGCGCACGTCTTTGGCCGGGTCGAGCTGCGGTTCCTGCGGCAGATAGCCGATACGGATGCCGCTGGCCGGGCGCGCTTCGCCGATAAAATCAGTGTCAACGCCGGCCATAATGCGCAGCAGGGTGGATTTGCCCGCGCCGTTATAGCCGAGCACGCCGATTTTGGCACCCGGGAAAAAGTTGAGATAAATGTCCTTGAGGATTTCTTTTTTCGGGGGAACGACCTTGCCCAGACCGTTCATGGTGAAGATATATTGCGCCATTGCTGCCGTGCTTCATTGTTGGGGAGGCGCAATTATACGCTGAAACAAATACGCCACAAATCCTCTGGATTAAATCCTAAGGAAAACATGCGGTAAGCAGGCTTATTTGGTAGAATTTGCGGCCTTTCTTCCAGTCGTGCTGAATCGCCGGAACGGCACCCTTTATATTTACCCGATGCAGGAGTTTTAATGTTCTCGAAAGATATGAAAATCGAAGGCTATGACGAGGCGCTTGCCGCCGCCATGCAGCACGAGGTGCGCCGTCAGGAAGACCACATCGAGCTGATCGCTTCAGAGAATTATGCCAGCCCGCGCGTGATGCAGGCCCAGGGCTCGGTGCTGACCAACAAGTATGCGGAGGGCTATCCCGCACGGCGTTATTACGGCGGTTGTGAAAATGTCGATGTCGCCGAACAGCTCGCGATCGAGCGTGCCAAAGAACTGTTCGGTGCCGAGTATGCCAACGTGCAGCCGCACTCGGGTTCGCAGGCCAATGCCGCGGTGTACATGACCCTGTGCCAGCCAGGCGACACCATTCTCGGCATGTCATTGTCTGACGGCGGCCACCTGACGCACGGTTCCAGCGTGAATTTTTCCGGCAAGATTTACAAGGCAGTGCAATACGGGCTGAACAATGCCACCGGCGAAGTCGATTACGACGAAGTACAGACACTGGCGAACGAACATAAACCGAAGATGATCGTCGCGGGATTCTCGGCCTACTCGCGGGTGATGGACTGGGAACGCTTTCGCGACATCGCCGATTCGGTCGGCGCCTATCTGTTTGTCGACATGGCGCATGTTGCCGGGCTAATTGCCGCGGGGCATTATCCAAACCCGACCGCAGTCGCCGACGTGGTTACATCCACTACCCACAAAACCCTGCGCGGCCCGCGCGGTGGCATTATTGTTGCCGGTGCGCACTCGATCCAGAAAAACCCCGACCTCGCGAAAAAACTGAACTCGGCGATTTTCCCCGGCACCCAGGGCGGGCCGTTAATGCACGTGATTGCGGCCAAGGCAGTGGCATTCAAGGAAGCACTCGAACCCGAATTTGCGACCTACCAGAAACAGGTCATCGTCAACGCGCAGGCCATGGCCGAGGTGGTCATCCAGCGTGGCTACACCGTAGTCTCGGGCGGTACCGACAATCACCTGTTCCTGTGGGACTTTATAGCCAAGGGCCTGACCGGCAAAGAGGTTGAAGCGGCGCTGGGCCGCGCGCATATCACGGTGAATAAAAATGCCGTGCCGAACGATCCGCAGTCACCGTTTGTGACCAGCGGCATCCGCGTCGGTACGCCGGCGATGACCACGCGGGGTTTTGATGAACAGGATTCAAAAGATCTGGCAGGCTGGATGTGTGACATCATTGACAGCATGAATAACGGTGCTGTGGATGAATCTGTTATTAACGCGGTACGCGACAAGGTCACCACGATTTGCAAACGCCTGCCGGTCTATGGCTGAACCCGTGAGTTGAATTAATACCATGCATTGTCCATTCTGCTCAGAGCCTGACACACGCGTAATCGACTCACGCCTGTCAACCGACGGTGACCAGGTGCGCCGGCGTCGCGAATGCGTTGCCTGCAGCGAACGCTTTACCACCTATGAAGTGGCTGAACTCAATATGCCACGCATTATCAAAACCAGCGGCAACCGCGTGCCCTTCGATGAGATCAAGTTGAGTTCGGGTGTGATGCGTGCGCTGGAAAAACGTCCGGTCAGCACCGAGCAGATTGACGAAGCGATCAACCGCATCAAGCACCGGCTGTTGTCAGCCGGTGAACGTGAAATTGCCAGCAGCCGCATCGGTAACTGGGTGATGGAAGAATTGCTTGCGCTGGACCATGTCGCATACATTCGTTTCGCTTCGGTGTATCTCGACTTTGGTGATGTCAATGCATTCCGTGACGCGATCGAGCGTCTTGAACAGAGCACGCCCAGAAAAAAGCGTAAATAGCACGTTGTCAAATGAACACGCGCGATACTGAATTCATGCAGCGGGCATTACGCCTCGCGGCGCGCGGGCTGTACACCACGCAACCGAACCCGCGCGTGGGCTGCGTGATTGTGCAGCACGATGCCATTGTCGGCGAAGGCTGGCACCAGCGCGCGGGTGAAGCACATGCTGAAGTGCTGGCACTGCAACAGGCGGGTGAGCGTGCGCGTGATGCGACTGTGTATGTCACGCTGGAACCGTGCAACCACACCGGTAAAACACCGCCGTGTGTTGATGCCCTGCTGGCAGCGGGTGTCAGCCGGGTGGTGGCTGCGATGCAGGACCCGAACCCGCTGGTCGCCGGCGAGGGCCTGCAGCGACTGCGCGATAACGCTGTTGAAGTTGAAGTCGGTGTGCTCGAAGCACAGGCACGTGCATTGAACCCGGGATTCATCAAGCGCATGCAAAGTGGTTTGCCGTTTGTGCGGGTAAAGCTGGCGATGAGCCTGGATGGCCGAACCGCGATGGCGTCGGGTGAAAGCAAATGGATCAGCAGTGCTGCTTCGCGTGCCGATGTGCAAAAGTTACGCGCACGCAGTTCTGCCATCCTCACCGGCATTGGTACTGTGCTGGCGGACAACCCGCGGCTTGATGTGCGGCTCGGAAGTAAGCATGGTGCAGTCGTGCAGCCGTTACGCGTCGTGCTTGACAGTGAGCTGCGCTTTCCGGTCGATGCGCTGATGTGCCAGGCCGGTGGCAAAGTACTGGTTGTAACCAGCAGTGAAAAAACACGCAAAGATCTTGCGTGCGAAGTGTTGCATCTACCGTCGGCTACGCACGGTGTTGATCTGCATGCGCTGATGCAGGCACTTGCACAACGTGAAATCAACGAAGTCCATGTTGAAGCGGGTGCAAAATTGTGCGGTGCGTTGTTGCAGGCACAACTGGTCGATGAAATCGTGGTGTACATGGCACCGCATCTGATGGGTGATTCTGCGCGCGGCCTGTTCAGCTTGCCCGGCCTGGAAGAAATGAAACACAGGATCGAACTGGCATTTACCGATGTGCGTTCGATTGATACTGACCTGCGCATTACTGCCAGGCCGAAATATATTCAATAAGAAGAGAGTGTTTAATGTCAACAATCGTCGTCGCAAAAAAAGCCGGTAAGGTATGTATCGCAGCTGACAGCCTCACCAGTTTTGGTGATCTACGCATGGGCTCGGAATACGATGCGGATTCTGACAAGATTCTTGAGTGCAAGGGCGCCTATCTCGGTATTGTCGGCAGCGCCGCCCATCACCTGGTGATGCAAAGTATCGTTGAACAGCCCGAAGTCAAAATGGATTTCACTTCCCGTATGTCAATCTTCGAGTCTTTCCGCCAGTTGCACCCGGTATTGAAAGACAAGTATTTTCTGAATGCCAAGGATGAAGAAACCGATCCCTATGAATCCACCCAGATCGATGCGCTGATTGCGTGTCCCCACGGAATCTTCGGTGTGCATTCATTGCGTGAAGTCAGTGAATATAAAAAATTCTGGGCGATAGGTTCCGGTTCTGAATACGCGCTGGGTGCGATGTTTGCCGTCTATGACACGTCTGACAGCGTGGAAGAAATTGCCACTGCGGGCGTAAAAGCCGGCGCAGAGTTTAACAATGCTTCGGCACTGCCAATGACCTCTTATACGCTCGACCTGGTCAAGTTGAAAGCGGCAACAACGAAACGTAAGCGCGCCAGATCGAACTGATATGTTTACCGGAATTATTGAATCACTGGGCAAGATCAAACGCATGCAAAGCGTGGGTGGTGACATGCGCCTCGAAATTGATACCGGCTCGCTTGATATGTCTGATGTGCATACCGGTGACAGTATCGCGGTAAACGGTGTCTGCCTCACTGCGGTTGAACACACCGCATCAAGTTTCATTGCCGATGTATCGAATGAAACCATTAGTCATACCAGTCTCAAATCACTCAAGCCAGGCAGCGAAGTCAATCTCGAAAAAGCCCTGTTGCCCACCACGCGGCTCGGTGGCCACCTGGTCAGTGGCCATGTCGACGGTCTCGGTACCGTGGTCGATATATTTGAAGATGCGCGTTCTATCCGGCTGGTCATCGAAGCGCCTGAAGGTTTACTGAAATATATCGCGGCCAAAGGTTCGATTTGTGTCGATGGCACCAGCCTGACGGTGAATGCTATTAAAGGCAATCAGTTTGAACTCAACATCGTGCCGCATACTCAGGCGCGCACGGTGATAAAACATTACCAGGCGGGCACGCGCGTAAATCTGGAAGTCGACCTGATTGCGCGCTATCTCGAACGCCTGTTGCTGCACCTGCCTGATGACAAGCGCGGAAATATTGATATGGCACTGCTGGCAAAAGCCGGTTTTGTACCCTGATACTCGATTAATACATAAAAATGAAACTGAATACCACAGAAGAAATTATCGAAGACATTCGCAATGGAAAAATGGTCATTATCATGGATGATGAAGATCGCGAAAACGAAGGCGACCTGTTGATGGCGGCGACTGCTACACGCGCCGAGGACATTAACTTCATGGCGCGTTATGGCCGCGGCCTGATTTGCCTCACGCTGACACGCGAGCGTTGCCAGCAATTGCGCCTGCCGTTGATGGTCGGTGGTACCGATACCATGCAATCCACCAATTTCACCCTGTCGATCGAAGCGACCAGGGGTGTGACCACCGGGATTTCAGCGGCCGACCGCGCGGTCACTGTGCAGGCTGCAGTCAAACCCGATGCGCGCCCGGAAGATATTGTCCAGCCGGGGCATATTTTTCCCCTGATGGCGCAACCCGGTGGCGTACTCAGCCGTGCCGGTCATACCGAAGCCGGCTGTGACCTGGCGCGACTCGCAGGGCTTGATCCAAGTTCGGTGATTGTTGAAATTCTCAACGAAGACGGCTCCATGGCGCGCCGCCCCGACCTGGAAAAATTTGCCGAACAGCACAAGCTTAAAATCGGCACCATTGAAGATCTCATCAGTTATCGGCTGAAAAACGAAAAAACCGTCGAACGCGTTGCCGAATGTGATTTTCCCACCGACTATGGCAAGTTCCGCCTGCTGGCATTTCAGAATGTGCTCGACGGTGCGATGCATTTCGCCCTGGTCAGGGGCGAGATCGATAGCGCAAAACCGGTGACAGTGCGGGTCCACATGGTGGATATTCTCAGCGATATCCTGCATTCATCGCACACCCACGGCTGGCCGCTGAGTGATGCGATATCCAAAGTAGCGCAGGCAGATCAGGGCGTTATTGTTATACTCAGGAAAGCGAATGAAGAAAAAGATATTCTGCAGTGGATGTCTCGACGCCCAGTGGCGGTCAGCGAAGATAGCGCGCACCCGTCCGAGTGGCGCACCGATGGTGTCGGCGCGCAAATCCTGATGGATATCGGCGTCAAACAGATGCGACTGATGACTGCACCCAAGGTATATCACGGTCTGGCGGGATTCGGTCTTGAAATCGTCGAGTACCTGTCGGGTGATAGTGAATAGATTTTTATTTTAGACATATTCAGCAAATATAATTACGAAGAGCGAATACTATGAGCAACATCAAAACGATCGAAGGCAGCCTGCAGTACAAAACCGGCAGCTTCGCTATTGTCTGCGCGCGGTTTAATGGTTTTATTGTCGAAAGCCTGCTCGCAGGTGCGATTGATACCTTGCGCCGCAACGGTGTCAAAGATGCAGATATTACCGTGGTCAAAGTACCCGGTGCTTTCGAGTTGCCGGTGGTCGCGCAGAAACTTGCTCATGAAGATAAATATGCCGCGATTATTGTCCTCGGAGCAGTGATTCGCGGTGCAACACCACACTTTGATATTGTTGCTAATGAGTCCGCCAAGGGCCTTTCGGCAGTGGCGCTTGATCACAATGTGCCGGTGATCAACGGCATCCTCACCACTGATAGCATTGAGCAGGCAATTGAGCGCGCTGGCACCAAGGCGGGTAACAAGGGCGCTGAAGCCGCTGCCGCTGCCATGGAGATGGCCAGCCTGTTCCAGAAAATGTCCTGATTGTTTTTCAGACAATAAATAGAGCTGCACATGTCATCACATCCTCCCGGTCTCGCCAAAGCGCGTGGCAAGGCACGACGCCTCGCCATGCAGGCCATTTATCAATGGCAAATGACGGGTGATGATGTTGCCGTGATCGCTGCGCAACATATCGAAGACAATGATATGCAGGCAATCGACGGTGATTATTTCCGTGAATTGCTCAGTGGTGTAGCGGGTTCGGTTTCCACGCTGGATCCGCTGCTTGAAAAGCGCATGACGCGCACCGTGGATTCAGTAGACCCGGTCGAACGCGCTATCATTCGACTGGCGTGTTACGAATTTGTCAATCGGCTGGATGTTCCCTATAAAGTTGTCATCAATGAAGCCGTGATGCTGGCTAAAAAATTCTGTGCCGAAAACAGTCATGCGTTTATCAATGGCGTACTGGATAAAGTTGCGCACGATATTCGTAAAAACGAAACCGCACCTGCTTAATCGCCTGGTGGGCCGTGTACTGATCAAGCTATGAG
>JBATHJ010000647.1:0-3484 GCA_049666625.1 Gammaproteobacteria bacterium
GTCATAATCCCGTGTGCCATACGGACCCGTTGATGTGTCTAACCTGTCGAGCGCGTCATAGGTGTGCGACTGGCGGCCTTCGGATGAATAGAACGTGACCGGATTACCATTTGCATCGTAATAAATAATATCGTAGAAATAACCGCCATTGCCGATAATCCATGTGCGGTAAGCATTATCCATATAGCCAAAAATTGAGGTTGCATTACCACGCGTCACTAACTTTGGCGGTCCAAATGGATAATATTCTGCACCTGTAACAAGGTTGGCTTCAACATCATTAAGGATTACGTTGTAGACATTACCCGCCATGTCGTAGGTATAAGTGATTTTGTTGCCGCTGGGATACATCATATCCTTCAAACGACCGGTTTCATCGTAGATATACATAAGCTGTGATACCGCCTGCTCATAAGGCGGGAATGCATCGACCGACTGCGACACAGTGCCTGTCTCACCAAATGCGTTGTAGCTGTATGAAACCACTGCACCCGCCCTGGCCACTGTACACAGCTTGCCGTCACCGTTTACACAGCTGTCATATAAATACACGACATCATCGTTCACGCCGGGCGCATCTGCCAATAGTCTCCGTCCCAGGGCGTCGTATGTATAGCTGAACGCCTGACCCTTTGCATCAGTCATGGTAATCGTATTGCCTGCTGCATCGTGTGTATAAACAGCAGTGCCCGTATCCGGACTCGATAACGACAGCAGGTTGCCCAGATCATCATAGGTATAACCTGTCTGGCCCCCATTGGGGTCAGTCACTGCAACGAGATTGTTCTGCACATCATAGTCCAGCTGTGTCAGAGCATTTGCAGACGTAGGCGCAGCGCCCCCCATGTCCTGCACAATTGTTGTCAGGCGGCGCAGTGCATCATAACTGTAATCGGTGACAACATTTTTCCCGTCGACCTCACGGTCCAGCGTACCGTCCGGCGCAAAATCGCGGTTGCGTGTTTCATTTAGCTGGGTACTGATATCCAGCCTGTTATAGGCATCAAACGTCTGGTTGAGTGCCTTGAGCAACGCAGTGGACTGGTTGAAGACTTTTTCGCTTAGCACGTTGCCTTCAGTATCAAGCGTATATTCAATATAGTTACTAAAACCGTCGTAGACCCTTGTCAGGCGTCGCGCATCATCATAGCCAAGCGTAATCGTAGTTGCAGCAGGCGAGGCATACCCCTGGGTGATGGTTTCCACCTCGCCAGTGGCGAGATAGCTCCAGCGCGTTTTACGAATCTCTCCCGTGCCAGCATCGGTCTGCGTTAATAACTCCAGTCGGTCATTCCCCGTGTAATAATCCATATCGACCTGCAATCCGTTCAGTCCAGTATAGGTATCAATGTTGCCGGTGGCGGTGTAGCTGATATTGTCATAGAGCACGACACCTTCGGGTGCGGTTATCTTTTTCAGACGTGCCCGGTTATTGCCACTGGCAGGTGAATCGGGGTAGTACTCCAGTGTATAAATGTCAGTGACATTTGTGCGCGGTCCGTTAATCTCAGAGAGCTGGTTTAGCGGCCCGTTATAGGTATACGTTGTAGTACGTGAAACAGGTGTGCCATCGGGCTGGAAGCCATCGATAATCTCTGACGTGGTGTTGCCGAAGTCATCATAGCTGTAGCTGGTAATCTTATTCGAACCTGTATATACAGACGGTTCGGTGATTGAAGTGATTTTGCTCTGAAAACGCGGATCGTAGGTGTAACTACGTATCACTGCATTCGAGGTGCCATAGGCACTGGTTACTGTCTGCGGGTTGCCTTTGTCATCATAATCTTCTCTAAACTCCATAACACCATCGATAATACGACTAATCAGATTGGCGTCTTCATCGTAATCGAACTGTGCATTGCTAAAGCCACAATTTCTGCAGTTGCTAATATCAGTAACTGTTGATACACCATAGTTATTTACAAATGTATAACCCGTGTCTTGTAGCCGGCTATTAGTGACTGCTCTAGTACCAATATTCGTAATAGTTCCAGCTGATACGTAACCATTAATATCAATTTTATCGGCATCGTCTGCATGATAACTTGAAATGCCATTACCGAAGGAATCATAGACATACGTGGCGTAGCGTATGCCACGTTCGTCAATGATGCCGGTGAGAAGGCTGGTTTCAGCATAGGATTGTTCGTATAAATATTGTTTTTGTCTGCCATCGGGGTAGAGCACAGCGCCGATATTATTCCCGTTATAGGTATAAGTAATATTGCCCAACGGGGTACTCAGGAATGAAACGGTGTCCTCGTTTGAAAACACTATATCGAACGATTCGCCCAGATTATTCGACACTGTAGTCGTGCTGCCCTGCCTCTCCAGACTGATCATATTATCTGATAAATCAGTGATGCTTATAATCTCGTAATCAGCTCCATAGACTTCTCGGGATGTCGGTGTTGTCAGCACCCACTGACTAATCACCGGGCTCATAAATGGGCTAGCGTCATCCCACACCACAGTAAGTTTGTAGTCATTCTGAACATCAGGATTTACTGCGAACCATGCCCGTTTGTAACCGAATATTGTGTCAGGTATAACTGCACTGTAAAATGTTAACGATCGTTTATTGGGTCGGATGACTCTTATCGTTTTTGGCAACCCCTGAATTGATGACTGACTTAGAACCTGTATCTTATAGTCATAATTATGGCTCCAAGTATTCTCCTCTATCAGATATGCCTTGCTATTGTAGTAACGTTTGAATACCAGGGGCACTGGCCCGGAACTTTGGTAGTCCGTTTCTTCGAGGTATTTATTACCCGAGCCGACGTTGATTGGATTGCCCTGATAAGGACTCGCATTGGCACTGCACATATTGCTTTCGCCCAGCGACTTGGCCGCATCGGCATCGATGTTTTTATAGCAGGTAATACCATACGCACTGATATGATAACCTTCACGACAGATACCGTAAGACCCAACATTTCTAGAGCCAGACGTTACTACTTCAACCGGGCCGCGTTTATCATGTATATCAAACGTTGCAATTCCACTAAGCCCTGCGTTTAACTGGCAAGGGCCGAAATTATCGTAGTAATATCCACTCGACATATAAGTCGCCACGAAATAAGCACCTACAGATGCGACCGCGGCATCACAGTCGGGCGATGCCCAGTCGTGCAGTGGCGCAACGCCAATATCAAAGTAATACATCCGGGTAGCCGGATACTCGTCAGCTGCATGCACATGGCCTGTGATGCTGAATACAAATAAAAACAGAGGCAGGGGATTGAAAAGGCGGATTCTTCCTGAGTATTTGATCACTGTGTTCATGTCCATATAATCCAGTATTTTTGTTAATTTATTCTTCTCTTCGTCTAACGGGAATATTCAGTCCTGATTAATTTTGCACGAAGCACTTTAAGTTAAAGTATAAGTTTCACAACAATGACTGATGATTTTTTAACACACGATAACTCATATTACAATATTTATTTATTCCAGAATGCACCTATACCTGCAACACCCT
>JBATHJ010000648.1:0-1698 GCA_049666625.1 Gammaproteobacteria bacterium
GGGTGACCGAGAACAGGCCAAAGGTATGCATCTGCAGCTCGGGTGCCAGTGTGCGGTTGGAGTTAATAATCAGGTCGTTGAGCAGAATCAACGGGCTCGAGCCCACCATGGTAATAGTGCCGCCAAGAATTGCGCAGAAACCCATCGGCATTAACAGGCGCGATAAAGGCAGGCCGCTGCGTGCAGAAATTCGGCTGACCACCGGGAGAAACAGTGCGGCTGCACCCACGTTTTGCATGAAACTGGAAATCACGCCGACGGTAGCGGAAATCAGTGGGATGATGCGTGTCTCGGTACTGCCGCCGTAGCGCAGAATAATACTGGCGACCTTGTTCATGATGCCGGTTTTGTCGAGGCCCGCACCGATAATCATTACCGCAATAATCGATATCACCGCATTACTGGCGAAGCCGTCAAACAGGTGTTGCGAAGGTACAAACGGGTGATCCATCCCCAGCCATGGACCGATCATGCCCATGAGCCCGATCAGCACCATGATACAGACCGCGGCAATATCCACATCCACAATCTCAAATACGAACAGGTAAATCGTCAGTAGCAATATACCCGTTACCCAGGCGATTTCCACTGAAGGCACGGTACGTGCCAGCAAGATGCCGACGATAATGAAGACCAGGGCACCGATGCTGCGCATGACGATTTTTTTCATAATTTATCCTGATAAATATTTTATGCAATCGCATTTGATCGAACTTATCGTCAGTCAGCAGCTGCTGGCCAGATCGAAACAATTGTAGAAACGCTACTTAAAATAGCGGAGTGGCCGGCCGGTTACGGTGGACAGTGAGGCCAGTCGTACAGTGTGAAGCGCACCGTGACAGGCGCTTTGCTAAACACTGACTGTTGGCAGCGGGGGTCGAAATTGAACGACAGACTGGCCGCAATTATCCTGTTGCAGTCTGTGGCGACAATGCGCGTTGGCGCGGGGTGTCGCGGTATCAGGTCGCTTGAGCGCCGGTATGTCACCGGTTATGAGCACGGCAGGACAGGCGCAAAGAAAATGCGGACTTATCGAGCGGCGATGCTCATCAGGATAATTACTACGGGGTGCTATCGCTGAAAACAGCGTGGCAAAGTTTACTTATATATCAAGGCACGGTCAATCTGAAAGCCTGATACAGGTCAGTTTCAGATGCTGTGTAGCGGGGAATCGGGGCAACCCACGCCGGTACCGCCAAGTCCGCAGTAGCCAGCGGGATTCTTCGCCAGGTATTGCTGATGATAATCCTCGGCATAATAAAACGTTGGCGCGTCGAGGATTTCGGTGGTGATAGCTCCAAAGCCGGCACGCGCGAGTTCTTTCTGGTAGAACCCGCGGCTGACTTCTGCAGCCTGGCGCTGGACATCGTTAGTGGCATAAATTCCCGAGCGGTACTGGGTGCCGGCATCATTGCCCTGGCGCATGCCCTGGGTCGGGTCGTGCGATTCCCAGAAAACCTTGAGTAGTTCATCAAAGCTGACCACCGCCGGGTCGTATACCACCAGTACCACCTCGTTATGGCCGGTCATGCCGGTACAGACTTCCTGGTAGGTCGGATTGGGGGTGTAACCGGCGGCATAGCCCACCGCGGTGGTGTAAACACCCTCGGTTTGCCAGAATTTGCGTTCGGCACCCCAGAAACCACCGTTCCCACCGGGGATGCAACAGGTGATTTTCGGCTTCGGCTGTTTCTGGGG
>JBATHJ010000649.1:0-4906 GCA_049666625.1 Gammaproteobacteria bacterium
ATCAGCGGGCCTAAAAGGCGATACTGCCGCCGCTAATACTACGCGCGCGAATCAGCTTTTGCTCCGCGAACACCATCATCTCCCGGGCGGAAACCACGGCATTCTCGCCATCGTAATAATGCACACCCATGATCGCAGACAGCTCGATATGGCCAATGTCGGTTTTAAACGGGCGTTGGTTAATGCTGATGATGATGCGCTCCAGCGAGGCCTCCTTGTAATCCGCCGGGTTGGTGTGGTGCATCACAATGGTAAACACATTGTTTTCCAGTCGCGCGATGGTGTCGGTGGGGCGCACCGTGCGCCGTAGTCGGCGGTGCAGGCTGATGAGTATTTCCTGCAAAACCGCGCTGCCGTGTTTGGCGGAGATCTCATTGAGTTCGTTGATTTCCAGCATCGCAAGGCACACGCCACCCTTGCGTGATGAGGCTTCGAGCAGGTGTGCGCGCAATTCCTGGGTGAGCAGGCGCTGGTTGCCCGCGCCGCTCACCGGGTCGATCAGGGCAACTTCTTCGAGCCGGCGAATCGTGGATTCCATCTGGCGCGAGGTTTCCAGCAGGTCGTTTTGCATCGCGGCAATACGTGCCGCGGCATTGACCCGGGCCGCAAGCTCGTCAGGATTCGGGGGTTTACGTAAATAATCGTCAACACCGTGATCAAACGCCTTGACCAGGTATTCGGTGCCTTCATTGGCGGTAAACAGGATAATGGCGGTGTAGGTGCCGTTTTCTTCGTCGCGCTGGCGAATCCGGTCGGTGAGTTCGAGGCCGTCCATTTCAGGCATCATCCAGTCTGCCAGTACCACGTCAGCGGCTTCTTCTTTCAGCATGCGCAAGGCCTCGGTGGCGCTGTCTGCCATGCGCACTCCATTGTAGCCGGCCTTCTTGAGGGCGGTTTTGACTACAATTCGACTGAATTGCAGATCATCGACGATGATGATGGAGAGGTCTGGCCTGGTCATTTGGTGCTGCTGCTTCCTTCTACGTTCGACATGTTTTATTAGCGTCATGCCGCCTCCTTATATATAGACAAGATTTGAGTAGTTTGCCCGTGGAATCAGCTCCACACCGGGCCGACGCCGTCGCGCCAGCGGTTCACTATATCGCAGAACAGCTCGGCGGTTTTGGTGGCATCGTACAGCGCCGAATGTGCCTGCTCAGTGTCCCAGCCGAGGCCGGCGGCCTCTGAGGCGCGCGATAGTACAGTCTGGCCATAGGCCAGGCCGCAGAGACTGACAGTATCAAATGTGCTGAATGGATGGAACGGGTTGCGCGCAAGCTTGTTACGCAATGCGGCAGCGTTGATAAAGTTAAGGTCCATCGTGGTGTTATGGCCGATCATGATGGCGCGGGTACAACCTGCCTGTTTTTGTGCCTTGCTGACAAACCGGAACAGCTCGCGGATCGCGACATCTTCGGGTTTGGCGAGTCGGAACGGGTGCCACGGGTCGATGCCGTTGACCTCCATGGATTTCGGATCCATATTCGAGCCTTCGAAAGGTTCGACATGGCAGGCATAGGTGTCGGCGATGGACATGTGGCCGTTGTCATCCAGCTGCAGGGTGAGCGCGCCGATTTCGAGCAGGGCGTCCGTGCGTTCATTGAAGCCGCCGGTCTCGACATCGATCACCACCGGGTAAAATCCCCGAAAGCGTTGCGCCATCGGCGGCTTGTCGTTAGTCGCCATTATTTTTCAGTTTCCAGCGCAGGGTTTCGCCGGCCATCAGCGGTATTAATTTTTCGCCATCGCCCAGCGGGTAATGCTCGGGGATGGTCCAGTCGGTTTTTTGCAGGGTGACCTGGCTTTCATTGCGCGGCAGGCCATAAAAATCCGGGCCGTGAAAGCTGGCAAAGGCTTCGAGTTTGTCGAGCGCATGCATATCTTCAAAAAAGCAGGTGTAGAGTTCGATAGCCGCATGCGCGGTGAAAATGCCGGCGCAGCCACAGCCGGTTTCCTTGGCGTGTTGTGCGTGCGGCGCGCTGTCGGTGCCGAGAAAGAATTTGTTACTGCCGCTGATGGCTGCATGCGCCAGCGCCTGGCGGTGGGTTTCGCGTTTGAGTACCGGCAGGCAATACATGTGTGGCCGGATGCCCTTGTCGAACATGGCGTTGCGGTTGTACAGCAGGTGGTGCGCGGTGATAGTGGCGGCGATATTGCTGCCGGTATCCAGCACAAAGTTGACCGCGTCCGCCGTGGTGATATGTTCGAACACGATCTTGAGTTTCGGGAAGCGGTTCATCAGCGGCAGCAACACCTGGTCGATGAATATTTTTTCGCGGTCGAACACATCGACCCCGGGCGTGGTGACTTCACCGTGTACCAGCAGCGGCATGCCGCAGTCCTGCATCGCGGCGAGTGCGGCGTCGCAGCGCCGAATGTCAGTCACGCCCTGGGATGAATTGGTGGTGGCGCCGGCCGGGTAGAGCTTGACCGCCTTGATGAAACAGCTCTTGCGGGCGCGCTCGATTTCAGCCGCCGTAGTGTCGTCGGTGAGATAGAGCGTCATCAGGGGTTCAAATTCACTGTCACCGACCGCGGCGACTATGCGGTCGACATAGGCCACCGCCTGTTTGACCGTGGTCACTGCCGGTTTTAGATTGGGCATGACAATCGCGCGCGCAAACTGGCGCGCGGTAAACGGAGCGACCGCCGCCAGCGCCTCGCCATCACGTAGATGCAGGTGCCAGTCGTCGGGCCGGGTGATTGTGATTTGCGAGGAAGTCATTGTCTTTAGCGGCGTATTATGCACTAATGTGCCTGTGTCTGTGGCTCGAATTCTTCTTTCAGTGATGTTGCTCAAACTCGGTCCCGAGGATGTGCCGTACTCCCACCGCCTGCTGCGCCAGGTGATTATATTCAATGCCATCAGCGGTATTATTGTGCTGAGCACGCGGGTTGAAGCCCAGCTCGCGGTGATGAACATGGCGCTGGATCTTGGCCTGTTATTTGGCTTCAGCTATTTCCTGCTGCGCGCGCTCAACAAGTTGCCGCGTTTTGTACAGACCATCACCGCGCTAGGCGGGGTGGGTATCTTTTTTCACCTGCTGACGTGGCCGCTGCTTGCGCAATTCAGTGTCGAAGACAGCAGTGATAATGCCAGGGCGATTGCCGCGTTGCTGATGCTGTGCCTGATCAGCTGGCAGGTGCTGGTATTTGCACATATTTTTCGCCGTGCGATTGATAGCAGCATGAGCAGCGCAATTGCATTATCATTTGCGCTGTTCCTGTTTTCTGTCACGGCTTCACAGCTTCTGTTTCCGGATCTTCAATGAGAATACATATACTTGGCATTTGCGGTACTTTCATGGGCGGCGTTGCACTGCTGGCCAAACAGGCCGGGCACGAGGTCAGCGGTTCCGATGCGAATGTTTATCCACCGATGAGCACGCAACTGCAGGCGCATGGCATTGTGCTGTGCGAAGGCTATCGCCCGGAAGACATTACCGACGAAGTCGACCAGGTGGTGATCGGCAATGCCATGTCGCGCGGCAACCCGATGGTGGAATACGTGCTGAATAATAATATTCCGTACACCTCCGGGCCGCAGTGGCTGTCAGAAAATGTGCTCAGCAACCGCTGGGTACTGGCAGTGGCCGGCACCCACGGCAAAACCACCACCTCGAGCATGCTGGCCTGGATCCTGGAATTTGCCGGCCTGCACCCGGGGTTCCTGATTGGCGGTGTGCCGGGTAACTTTGGCCTGTCTGCGCGGTTTGGCGACTATCCTTTTTTCGTGGTCGAAGCCGATGAATACGACACCGCGTTTTTCGACAAGCGTTCCAAGTTTGTGCATTACCAGCCGCGCACCTGTGTACTGAATAACCTCGAATTTGATCACGCCGATATTTTTGAAAATCTCGACGCAATAAAAAAACAGTTTCATCATCTTGTGCGCACCGTGCCCGGCGAAGGCAAGCTGATCGTCAACGGCGCTGAACAGAATTTGCAGGATGTGCTCGATATGGGCTGCTGGACCCCGGTAGAAAAATTCGCGCAGGATAAGCAGGCGTGGTCAATCGGCGAATGCAGTGACAATGGCGAAACATTTTCAGTATGTATCGATGGCAAGCTGGCAGGCGAGGTCAACTGGACCATGCACGGCGCCTACAACCGGATGAATGCACTCGCTGCAATTGCCGCCGCACGCCATGCCGGGGTGCCGGTGAAGGATGCCTGCGCGGCGCTGGCCGAATTTAAAGGCATCAAGCGCCGCCAGGAAGTGCGCGGCGTGGTGAGTGATATCACCGTCTACGATGACTTTGCGCATCACCCCACCGCAATAGAAGAAACCCTGTCAGCAATGAACGAAATCCGCAAACCGGGTCAGCGCATCATTGCCGTGCTCGAACCGCGCTCGAACACCATGCGCATGGGTGTGCATAAAAACGCGATGATAGAAGCCTTGCAGGGTGCAGATGATATTATGCTGTATCTACCTCAGGGCCTTGACTGGGATTTATCAGCCCTGGTCAAAGACTCATCCACGCCGGCACAGGTGTTCGACGATACACAGGCAATAATTGAATATGTCTGCACGCAGGCACAGGCCGGCGACCATGTGCTCATTATGAGTAATGGGGGTTTCGAAGCCATTCATGAACGCTTGCTGGATGCGCTTGCATCGAAACGAAAAGTGAAAAGTTAAAAATGAATAATGAAAACAACAAAATCATTTCGTTGGCCATGACCGGTGCCTCGGGTGTGCAGTACGGTTTTCGTCTGCTCGAATGTTTGCTCAGGGCCAATCACACGGTCTATCTCATGGTCAGCAAGGCCGCACAGGTGGTTGTCGGCATGGAAACCGATATCAAGTTGCCGGGCCGCGCCAGCGAGATGCAGAAGTTCCTGGTCAAAAAATACAACTGCAACAGTAAACAGCTTCGCGTCTTTGGTGAGGATGAATGGA
>JBATHJ010000650.1:0-2299 GCA_049666625.1 Gammaproteobacteria bacterium
CTCAGCCTGCTGCCGCGACTGGTATAAGCCAATACCAAAGCCCGATTCTGATTGCAGCGGTTCGTGAAATAACTGCTGTTTAATTTCATCACTGATTGCTGAGCCTGAATCGCACACCTTGAGTGACACCATGGATGCACCTGCGCTCTTTTTGCAACTCATACTGACCGATATGGTAATACCGGGTTCGTGTATGCGTTTTTCACGTGCATTCTGTAACAGGTTTTCCAGGATGCTGTCGAAAGTTTCGTAGGGCACCTGGCAGTCATGTTCGATAGTGTCTTCGAAAGCAATCTCCCTGCCTGTGTAACGGTCTTTGAACTGCTGCCACCATTGATGGACACTGATGCTGGTCGATTCGGTTGTGCTGGGTGTGCTGAGTTTTTCCAGGGTTGATTTCAGCCGCTGGGTCAGCAAGGGCAGTTGTTTGCGCAACAACTCGGCGACGTCTTCGGTGCGATGCTGCTTGTCCTGCATGACCTGGGTGAGTGTCTGGGTGGACTGCAGAATGTTTTTGATGTCATGTGTCAGCTTGGAACCGGTTTCATAAATTGCGCGTAAATGCGCCTGTTTAATTAATTGTTGTTCCTGCAGCTTGGCGTTGTAGTAAAACGTTATTACACTGAGCAATAGCTTGGTGTGCAGTAATAATGCCGGACCGATCGGGCTGTAGGCATAAAGTTTTAAGCTTAGAGTTTTGTCAGCGTAAGCCACCGTGTGGTTACTCTGTTCGCCTTTGTGGTGTTTATTATATTGTGTTTCCCACTCAATGCCGGCTATCCAGTGACGATCGAGTAAAAAATCGATACTGGCTTCTAGAAAATCATCCGGCTTGATGCTGGTATTGGCTTCGAGCGCCGAGAGTTTTGCCAGCCATTGCTCAAATGGGCCGCCGATGTTGAGCAGGTATTTTTCCCAGAGTTGCGCCAGCCCGGTAAAGCCGGCCCGCGGTGCCCACAATATAGCGAGGGCAAACAGGAAGGCCGCGGCCACCAGGATAGTGCCTGCAAGTGATTGCACGTAGGGCTGTTGTGTCGTATACGTGGTGAGCACGCTGCCCATGCAGAGGAATAAAGTCAGCACCACCACCATGAAGCCGCGGATAAAATCGACATGCATGGTGTGCCGCGTGGTCGAAGGTGTGAGCACCAGCAGCAGGGATATCACCATTAACAACATGCTAAAGCTGGTTTTGATCGATGCAGGCAGGCTGGCAAGCCTGAACATCTCGGGGGTCACCATCAGGGTCAGCTGCAAAAACAGCACAATGACGGCAATGCCGTAAACTGCGCGGCCGAGACCGCGTGCGAAAATGCGTCCAGTGAGCAGGCTGAGCAACAACAACATCCAGAAAGTTGCCAGCCACAGGTTAAACAGCACGATAAACACCAGGATGAAACCGGCCAGGAACATCAGGTTGAGCGTGCTGAAGGATTTTTCCTGGCTGACCACCGGCTGCCAGAGCAAAAACAGGCCAAAATGGATGGTTAGAAAACTGCGTGATAAATTGCTGTCGCTGCCAAGAAACAGCGCGAACAGCAGGCAGAACAGCATCAGACCGAGAATACGGTGCTCGTTGTTAAAAAGTCTTTCGCTGGATAGAAAAGGTTTCAACCAGCGCCTACACTTGGATAAATGACTGGCACATCAGGATCATGTTTTCACAAATAAGAATCATATCGAAATTTACCATAATCGAATCCTTGCGTAATCGATTGTTGTGGTTGTCGCTGATCGTGGTCGGCATCAGTTTCGGCCTGGTCGAGTTTATCGGCGATCTTGCCATCACCGAGCACCGCATTACCCAGGCGGCAATACTCGCTGCATTTCTGCGCATGAGCGCGGTGGTCGTGGTCACGCTGTTCGTGGTGTCGAGTACGGTGCGCGAACTGCAGGACAAGACGCTCGAAATGATCCTGTCGATGCCGGTCCATCGTAGCAGTTATTATCTTGGCAAACTCGCAGGCTTTATCCAGGTAGCGCTGGTCATTGGTATCGCCTTCAGCCTGCTGTTATTGCTCTATGCACAACCCGAGCAGGTGATGATGTGGGGTGTTTCACTGGTGCTGGAGCTTATCCTGGTGGTGGCGCTCGGTCTTGTCATGCTGTTCACTTTTAACCAGATCCCGGCAGCGTTGACCGGGGTGTTTGTGTTCTACGTGGCCGCGCGCACCACCACGTCGATCTACCTGATGTCGAAATACCCGGTGATTCAACATTCCACCACCGCGCAAAAATTCATGGACGGGCTTGTCGAAATGCTCACCTGGGTCCTGCCCGACCTGCATCGATTTACCCG
>JBATHJ010000651.1:0-4054 GCA_049666625.1 Gammaproteobacteria bacterium
TGGCCTTGTTCAGACCGGGGCCGCTGCAGTCGGGCATGGTCGACGACTTTATCAATCGTAAACACGGTCGGATGAAAGTCGAGTACCCGCATCCCGATCTCGAACCGATTCTGCAACCGACTTACGGTGTCATTCTGTACCAGGAACAGGTGATGCAGATCGCGCAGGTGCTGGCGGGCTATTCGCTCGGCGGTGCCGACATGTTGCGCCGCGCCATGGGTAAAATGAAACCCGAGGAAATGGAAAAGCAGCGCGAAATTTTTATGCAGGGTGCGGTTGCGCGCGGCGTGGATGCAAAACAGGCGACCTATATTTTCGACCTGATGGAAAAATTTGCCGGCTACGGTTTTAACAAATCACATTCGGCGGCCTATGCCCTGCTGTCGTACCAGACCGCGTGGCTCAAGCAGCAATATCCCGCCGAGTTCATGGCGGCGGTGCTGTCGGCCGACATGGACAACACCGATAAAGTGGTCTCGCTAATAGAAGACTGTACGCACCAGGGGCTGGCGGTGAAACCGCCCGATATCAATGCCTCGATTTACCAGTTCAGCGTGCCCGATCCCAAAACCGTGCTCTACGGCCTCGGCGCGATCAAGGGCGTGGGCGAGGGCGCGCTCGAAGGCATTATCGCGGAGCGCGAAACCAACGGCGCGTTCGCCGACCTGTATATTTTTTGCAGGCGCAGTGATCGCAAGGTCAACCGCCGGGTGATCGAAGCGCTGATCAAGGCCGGTGCACTCGATGGCCTCGGCAGCAACCGCGCCAGCCTGATGGCAAGCCTGAATAATGTATTGCAGCTCGCGGAAAAAGCCCAGAAAGATGAACTGGCCGGGCAGGATGATATGTTCGGAGATGTTGCTGTCAGCGATGCACAGGAAAGTGTGCACATGATCGAAATGGCCGACTGGGATGACGAGCTGCGCCTGACCAATGAAAAAGAAACCCTGGGGCTGTATCTCACCGGGCACCCGATCGATCGTTACGAAGCCGAGATCCGCCAGTTTACCGACAGCACGCTGGCGAATATTGCCGCGCTGGTGCCGCAGGAAACCGGTGCCAACCAGTACCGCAAAAAAAATACCCGCGAGTTTCGTCTCGCCGGACTCATGGTCAGCATGCGCGCGCGCAAAACCCAGCGCGGCAGCAAGATCGTCACCGCGGTGCTCGACGACCGCACCGCGCGTATCGAGATGGTGATTTACGAAGAAGTCAGCCAGAAATACGGACACCTGCTCAACCGCGACAAGCTGGTGATTGTTGAAGGCGCGGTGAGTTACGATGATTTCAGCGCCGGCTATCGCATTACCGCCAACACGATTTACGACATGACCCAGGCGCGCGAAAAATTTTCCCGCTGCCTCGAGATCAGTTTTGACAAGCGCCGCCTCAACGGCAGCTGGTCAGATGAAAGCATGGCCTCAAGCCTGAGCGACGTGCTGCAAACCTACCGCGAAGGCCAGTGCCCGGTGTGTGTCGAATACAACACCGGCGGCGAAGTCACGCGCATGGCACTGGGCAATGACTGGAAAGTACAACCCAGCGATGAGTTGCTGACGCGTCTGCGCACACTGTTCGATGACGACCAGGTGAAAGTGGTTTATTGATTAAAAACTAGAAGCGAAACCGCAGAGGCGCAGAGGACGCTGAGAAAAGATTATTGATGTTAAAAAACAATTGACCGCAAAGGGCGCAAAGAAAAGCTTTATGGTAGGGCGGGCATTGCCCGCCAAAATGTTCAAACAGGAATTCATCTCTTACTTTGTGTCCTTTGCGCCTCTGCGGTGAATATGTTATTAAAAATAATAAGTAGTTTTCTCCGCGTCCTCTGCGCCTCTGCGGTTTCGCTTTAAGTTTTTAGCCATCTGTGTGAATTCACCATCGCTGAGTTAGAATGCCGATACCCATTCAAAGCTGATATCTGAACCATGCGCCGTCATATTCGTCGTAATCGACACCGTTTTTTCAAGCGTGCTATCTGGCGCACGCGGCTGATTTTCTGGGGCGGCGCCATCCTGGTCGGGCTGGTGGCGGCGGTGTTTGCGATGATGGCCGAGCGCGCCGACCATTTTTTTCGTGCGCTGGTGGCGTATAACGAATACCTGCCGTTTATTGTCACCCCGTTCGGGCTGGTGCTCACGGTGTATCTCACGCGCAAATTATTTCCCGGTGCCGAAGGCAGTGGTATTCCGCAGACCCTGGTGGCGATCTCGGGTAGCGGCGGTGCGCTCAGTCAGCGCCTGCTATCGATACGCATCGTCATCGGCAAGGTAAGCATGTGCGTGCTGGGCTTGATGTGCGGCGCGTCCATCGGGCGCGAAGGCCCGACGGTGCATCTCGGTGCCGCGATCATGTTCTCACTCGGGCGTTATGCGCATATTCCGGGCAAGTATATGGAACGCGGTTTGATCATGGCCGGGGGTGGCGCCGGTATCGCTGCTGCGTTTAATACCCCGCTGGCAGGTATTGTTTTTGCGATCGAAGAAATGGCGCGCTCGTTTGACCGGCGTAACAGCAGTCTTATTTTGATCGCGGTGATCCTCGCCGGTATGACCGCGCTGGTGGTGCACCAGAGTAATTACGATTATTACGGTACGTCACCGGCGGAACTCGACTTCAGCTGGGTGTGGCTCGGCGTGGTGGTGTGCGGTGTGCTCGGCGGACTGCTCGGCGGTGGTTTTAGCCAGTTGCTGATATCCGCTTCGCGCTGGTTGCGGCCGACTATGCAGCGGCGCTGGTTCGTGGTGGCATTTGTGTGTGGGCTGGCGCTTGCGCTGCTCGGTTTACTCAGCGGCGGACTGGTCTACGGCACGGGTTATATCGAAGCCAAAGCCATAGTCAGTTGTGCCGGTGTGCAGCATTGCGATGCCAATGTTGGCCTGTGGTACCCGCTGTATAAAATCCTCGCCACCATCGCCTCGTATCTCAGCGGTATCCCCGGCGGAATTTTTGCCCCCTCGCTGGCGAGCGGCGCCGGCCTCGGCAGTGACCTGGCGCTGCTGTTTCCGGTGGAACTGGCATCGACCATCGTGGTGCTGGGCATGGTGGGTTATTTTTCCGGCGTGGTACAAACCCCGATCACCGCGTTCATCATTGTCATGGAAATGACCGACAACCAGGACCTGGTACTGGCATTGATGGCAACGTCATTACTCGCATCGGGCACTTCAAAACTCATCTGTAAAAAACCGATCTACACCGCGCTGGCAGAAAACTTCCTCGCAATGATTGCCGACAAACGCGTGCATGAAGAAAATAGTATTGTCGATAAAAGCTAGAAGCGAAACCGCAGAGGCGCAGAGGACGCGGAGAAAACTATATTATTAATGTAAAAAAAACATATTCACCGCAAAGGCGCAAAGGACACAAAGTAAACCGTTTATAGTTAAAATAAGTATCAAAACATACGAATTCAATCCCGCCATATTTGTCAGTGATTTTGTTTATAACAATGACTGAAGTTTTTTTTTGCGACCTTTGCGCCTTTGCGGTCAATTATTTTTTACATCATAGAAGCTTTTCTCCGCGTCCTCTGCGCCTCTGCGGTTTCGCTTCTAATCATTTATTTTTTAAGCAATACAATCACAGCACCGGTGCCACCTTGCGCCGGGATTGTGCTGTGAAATGCCAGCACCATCGGCACCTCGCGCAGCCAGCGGTTGACCATGGCCTTGATCACCGGTGCGCCCTGCGAGCGATAGCCCTTGCCGTGCACGATGCGGATCACGCGCGTGCCGCTGGCTTCGCATTCGCCCAGGAACGCGCGCAGGTAGTTGCGTGCGTTGTCCACGGTCATGCCGTGCAGGTCGATTTCATCTTCGATGTCCAGTTTGCCCTGGCGCAGTTTTTTCAGCGTGGCGGGTTGCACACCGCTGCGGGCATAGCTGAGTTGTTCGGGGCAGTCCTGCGTCAGCGGCGCATCCGAGAACACATCGGCAATGGCAGCGGCGTCGGCGGAGCGCCTGACAGGCACGGGTTTTCGCTGTGGCGTATGGCGGTGGCGCCGGGCAGGTTTTAAGGGTTTGACGCCGGACATTTCCCTGCGGAACAGGTC
>JBATHJ010000652.1:0-3394 GCA_049666625.1 Gammaproteobacteria bacterium
GTGTTTGACCCGGTCAGTGCCGGAGCCACCACGATCAGTCTTGTACAGCCAACGGGTTTTGATGTGCCCGCCAATGTGCCCAGCAGTCTTGTTGCCACCGTGACTGAATGACATGACTTATGCTACGTTGTAATCCTGTGATTACTTGAAGTCCTACTGTGTAGCTGGGATGGGGTAAATCCCTGTCTCAGCGATGTGGTAGATCTATGGTCAGGTGAGCCAGTCTCATGCATACATGATAAGTATTATTGGCATTAATTTAAGGCATTAAATTAAGAAAGGGATTCTATGAAAATAATTTATACCATCCTGTTACTCGCGTTAGCGATGAATTGTCATGCAAGTACCGTTTTTCATGCTTCTTTAACATCCGGTCAAATTAAAAGCACTTCCGAGCTGGGAGTTCTAAACGTTGAAGGCCTGGGTGAAGTGAGCCTGGTTGCGCATAAAACCGGGAATCAGCTGGTCATTTTCGCAGAGGACGCTAACGGAAAAGTTATAGGTAAGGCAGAAACTATTGTTGGCTTGAAAGAAACCCCTATTCACGTTTTGTCCTCTGATGGATTGAAAAAAATAATCATTATCTGGGGTATAAATGTCCACTGATTAAAGGTGCCGGAGAGATTAATAACAACCCTTGCTCTCTGACCCGGTTTATTTATCATAATATTCCGCATCGTCTACTTCATCGTCTACTTCATCGTCTTCCCAGTCATACTCCTTCTCAGGTAAGTAGGCATCATAATTTCTCAGCAGTATGGCCAGAATAACGCCAAGCATGGCGCCAAAGAAGTGGCTTTCATAGGAAGTGCCGGGCTCGTTTGGGAAGATGCCCCAGATCATGCTGCCGTATAGAAAGAACACCACCATTGACAGTGCAATCGCACGCCTGTCCCATCTGATTGCGCCGATAGTAAAGACGAAAAACATAAAACCAAATGACAGGCCGCTGGCACCTATATGATAAGCCTGGCGTGCAAAAAACCAGACACACAGACCGGTGCCGATGTATATGACAGGTACAACTATCTTTGCTGATTTCGGGTAACCGTATAAAAGTGCGGTACCAAGTATCAGCAGCGGTGCGGTGTTGGCGAACAGATGTGAGAATGAACTGTGAATCAACGGTGCCCAGAAAACACCCATCAGTCCACTCAGTTGTCCAGGCTGAATACCGTATATGTGCAGCCTGGCGCCAGTTAATGCTTCGACTATTTTTATTAACCACAGGGTAATCGTAAACGCTGCCACCAGGGTGAAAGATCGCTTCAGCTGAAGGGCGTCTTTTTTTGGGTTTTCCAGGGTATGGGGTTTTGTGAGCATGGGCTGTTGGCAGAGAGAAGAACTATTTTTCCTGTTTTGATGAATGCGGGTGCACCTGGTTCATCTGGTGACGAAATATGCTTATTCAATGCTTTCTAGTAAATCAGTCAGCGAAGGCGTGAAAACAGGGGTCAGGCCCCATATTCGGTCTCAAAAGCAGTGCCTCACATCCTGTCATCTAACTCCTATATAATATCGATAGAGTGAAGAAACCACCAGGCTGTTCGAACTTACTATGACGGCTTGTTAGAGTGTGATGCTAAATGTTTTAACGATAAGGGCAATGATATGACTATTCAGAACCAGGTAAACGAAAATCAAAAAATAAAAGCACAGCATGCAATGAATGATAAGGCTACTGGATTGATAAACTGATGAGCCATGCGTCTAGAATCGAGTGCGGACATATTTACAGTATTGGTCTTTGGAGCGGGATGGCAAATATAGGCAGGATATTGCCTATTGACCAAAAGCTCTTGTCTGAAAAGTCTGCGGCTGAGATTGAAGTGATGGTAAAGCATATGATGGTGAAACATTACAATAATGCTAGTGGCTACTACAAAAAAAACGAGCTGACATCTTATGTGTTTTATGATTCTTCTGGAAACACCACCAGGTATTCTTTAGAGGAATTAGGATTAGTGGGGGCAAAGGATAAAAAGGCAGTGACAAATGATTATCAAATACAAAGCTAAACACTTCTTATCCCACACCGGCCACTTTATATGTTTGTAACAGTTTTGCTCAGGCCTGGTTTATTTCTTTGATAAATGTAGGGCGGGCATTGCCCGCCGTTTTAAATCGCCACGAAGTTCGCAGGCTGTGGTCAATGACGATGGAATAACCGTGTCGGAGTGATTTAGTATTGACCAATCTTGCTTGTTTGATATTGAATTACCGGGATAATGCCGCAACCTGTTACCGAGAACCGGTATCGAATAACGCAGTCGAATAAATTCATGGTATCCAGGTCATGTACAATCCAGCTGTATAAATGATACGAGGGTAGGGGTAATGGCTAACGAAATTAAAGAAAATCTCAAGCCGCAAACCATCTGGTTGCGCGGTTTATATATGCTGCTGTTTGCGCTGTGTTATAGCGTTGCAGAACTCGTACTGTTTGCAATCGTTGTTTTACAGTTCTTGCTAAAACTGTTTTCCGGCAATACTAATCAGCGTTTGCTGACGCTGGGACAGAGTATTGCAACCTATATTTACCAGATTATCCAGTTTCTTACATTCAACAGCGAATACCAGCCGTATCCGTTTGCTGCATGGCCGAAAGGTGAACTATCGGAACTGGATTAATCAGTAAAACCCGGAGCGATTATAGAGGTCGGAGTGAAGCGCCCTTTTAATTTCATCCTGTTTTTATAATTACACATGCCTAAAGCAATCATTGTCTGCGGTGCCCCCGGTTCCGGGAAAACAACCCATGCCAAACAGCTGGCCGCTGCCAGCGCTGCGACCTTGCTGGATATCGATACCGTCACCGAGCGACTGGTCAAGGCTGGCCTGGTAGCAGCAGGCCACAGTGCGGATGACCGGGATTCTGATTATTTCAAGCAAACCTGGCGCGAGCCCATCTACCAGGCGCTGTTTGATATTGCGCGTGACAACCTGCCTTACCATGATGTGGTGATAACCGGGCCGTTTACCAAAGAAATTCGGGATCCGAACTGGCCTGCAAAGCTATCCGCTGGACTGGGTTACCCGGTAGAAGTGCATTATGTTCTATGCCCGCCACACATTCGCAGACAAAGGCTAGGTGCTCGTGGTAATGAACGTGACCAGGCAAAACTGCAGGGCTGGGACAGCTATATAAAATACTATGGTGATGAGCACCCGCCTGTATTTGAGCATGTGCTGGTTGATGGTGCGCCTGGTCATGCTGAATGACATTGAAAATGTGACGGTGGGAGTTAATATTGAAAGACAGCCAGGCCCCTTTATAACCTGGTGATGATTTATTACAACATGTGGTTTAATATTAATTCCTCAGTCCACTCAGGCGGCCTGTTGTAATGACCAGAAACATTATCCTTATATTAACTGTGTTAATAACGGCATT
>JBATHJ010000653.1:0-2482 GCA_049666625.1 Gammaproteobacteria bacterium
CCTTCGAGAATAGTACTGACGAGGAATTCAGTTGATTTGCCCTGCAGTGCTTCGGGCAACAGCGCAGGGCCGAGTCCGCCCTTGAGCGTCATGCCATGGCATGAGCCGCAATCCTGTTTCAGCAGGTGCATCAGTTCACCCTGTCGCGCGTTGTCCACGTCTGCGTAACAGACATTGGCCAGCAGCGCGAGACTAGCAACGGGCAGCCATGTTCGCGTCATCGTCTGCGGACTCCTGTAAGGTCTGAAACCAGTCGAGTTCATCTGCGAGTGAGACCACTTCGCCGATAATAATCATCGCAGGGGCCTGCAGCTGGTGTGCGCTGACATCATCAGCAAGCGTGCTCAAAGTTGATATAACGCGGCGCTGTGCCTGCGTAGTGCCGTTCTCGATTGCGGCGGCCGGTGTCGATGCCGACAGCCCGGCGCTGATTAACTGTTCGCAAATCAGCGGCAAATTGCCGAGCGCCATATAGAACACCAGGGTGCAGTCTTTATCGGCAAGCTTTGACCAGTCATACTCGAGGCTTTCATTCTCGCTGAAATGGCCGGTGATAAATTTTACGCTGCGGCTAAGGCCGCGATGCGTCAGGGGTATCCCGCTGTACGCGCTGCAACCGTTTGCAGCGGTAATACCGGGGACAACTTCGAATTTGATATGGTGCTGTTTTAAGGCCAGCACTTCTTCGCCACCACGCCCGAACATATACGGGTCGCCGCCCTTGAGACGCACGATGCGTCGACCGGCTTTGGCGAGGTTGATAATGATTTCATTGATCTGACTTTGCGGCACGCAATGATTACCGGGTGATTTACCCACTGCAATGCGGCTGACGCCTGCGGGGATCAGATCCAGTATGTCAGCAGACACCAGGCGGTCATAAACGACAACATTCGCCTGCTGGATCAAACGCAAGGCTTTAACCGTGAGCAGTTCAGCGTCACCGGGGCCAGCGCCTACCAGAGAAACAAAACCTTCTTTATTCATGCTTTTGTTCCTGTAAAAAAGCTGCGGACAGTCGGAGGCGACTGCCCGCAGCGGGTTGCTAGTAAACGTCGTGCACAGTGTTGTGAACGTTGAATTTACCAGTAGGTGTTATCAGGCGTTTATCTTTGATGACAGTTTTCAACTTACGTGTTTTGTCATCAACCACAACCAGCGCTGATTTTTCAGTTTTACCGTTCCATACCGAGAACCAGACTTCATTGCCGGCCTTGTTGTACTCGGGCTGTACCACGCGTTTTGGACCTTCACCCAGATCTGCCCATTCGGCGATCGGAAGTTTTTCAAAGCCCTTGTCGAGGTTCTTGATGTCGAACACGGCGATTGACTGGCTGGTTGCTGCATCCGGATTCAGGGGTGCATCTACCCACAGGTTGTTTGACTTCGGATGTGTCTTGATAAACAGCGAACCGCCGCCCATGCCGTGCAGGATATCAACTACCTTCCAGGCGTTTGCCTTGTGTTTGACAGGGTCTGTACCGATCAGGGTGATATTGTCATTACCCAGTGCACTGGTGGACCATACCGGACCGTGCTTGGGATGCACAAAGTTAGCACCACGGCCTGGATGCGGGATTTCGGTCGCATCAACCAGTGCAGCAAGTTTGCGTGTCTTGGAGTCGACCACGGCAATCTTGTTTGACTTGTTGGCAGCTGTCATGAAGTAACGGTGTGTGCTGTCCCAGCCACCATCATGCAGGAATTGTGCTGCAGGAATCGTGGTCACCGAAAGGTTATCAATATCGCTGTAATTCACCAGCAGGATCTTGCCAGTTTCTTTCACATTGATAATGAACTCGGGATGCTCGTGTGATGCAACGATGGCTGCTACGCGTGGTTCAGGGTGGTATTCCTGGGTGCCCACAGTCATGCCGCGAGTCGATACGATCTGTTTTGGCTCCAGTGTGAATCCGTCCATGACAACGTACTGTGGTGGCCAGTAAGCACCGGCAACCGCGTACTTGTCTTCATAGCCCTTGTACTTGGATGTTTCAACAGAGCGTGCTTCGAGACCGATCTTGATAGAAGCGACGTTGTCCGGCACTTTCATCCACAGGTCGATCAGGTTGATCCTGGCGTCACGTCCGATCACATACAGATAACGGCCGGATGATGACATGCGTGAAATATGCACCGCGTAACCGGTTTTGACGATATTGATAATTTTCTTGGTATCACCATCGATGATGGCGACTTCGCCGGCATCACGCAAGGTGACCGAGAAAATATTGCTAATGTCGTAATTGTTCATTTTCTTTGTCGGGCGATCTTTTTCAGGCACATTTACCTTCCAGGTCGCCTTCATTTCTTTCATGCCCCATTCGGGCGGCACTGGCGGCTCGTGTTGCAGGTAACGCGCCATGATGTCGATTTCTTTCTCGGTCAGGTCACCAGAGGTGCCCCAGTTCGGCATACCGGCAGGTGAGCCGTAGGTAATGAACGCCTTGAGTGCTGCATCACCGCGTGAACGCGTAATATC
>JBATHJ010000654.1:0-2171 GCA_049666625.1 Gammaproteobacteria bacterium
CCCTGCCACGATTGCCGCGGAACTGGGCGAAACTGCGGTCGGCTCGGACCACTACCAGGTGCTGTTCACTATCGGTATTTTCCTGTTCCTGATCACTTTCATCATTAACCTCTGCGCCGATCTGATCGTGCGCGGCGTACGCAAGGGCTAGGGTTTCATCATGTTCGAAATATCTGAACTCAACATCCGCAACCAGCGCATTCAGCGACTCTACAACACCCTGTTTCTGCTGATGACCATGTTGCTGATCGCACCGGTACTGCTGATCCTCGGCACCCTGATAATCAAAGGCGGCTCAGTCATTTCGATTGATTTCCTGTTCACCAGTCCGACTGATGGCATGACCGCGGGCGGTATTTTTCCCGCCCTGTTCGGTACCATCTGGCTGGTGGCCGTGGCGCTGCTGATATCTGTTCCACTGGGAATCGCCGCCGCCATCTACCTCAGTGAGTACGCCGGCGAAAACTGGTTCACCCGCATTATTAACCTGGCGATTATTAACCTCGCCGGGGTGCCCTCGATTGTGCACGCGCTGTTTGGTGTCGGCGCCTTCGTGCTGTTCTTCGAGTTTGGCACCAGTATTCTCGCCGCCGGCCTGACGCTGGCGATTATGACCCTGCCGGTGGTGATTGTGGCCACCCGTGAATCACTCCAGGCGGTACCCCACGCTTTTCGTGAAGCCTGCTGGAACATGGGCGCTACGCGCTGGCAGACGATTCGCCGCGTGGTATTACCCAATGCCATCAGTGGCATTCTTACCGGGGTTATTCTCGAGGTATCGCGCACCTCGGGTGAAACCGCGCCCATCATGTTCACCGGCGCAGTGTTCTTTACCCCGTTTTTGCCGCAGGGCATATTTGACCAGACCATGCCCCTGTCGCTGCATTTGTTCGTGGTCTCCACCCAGGTGCCCGGTGTTCCCGAAGACCTGCCCTACGGCGTGGCACTGGTACTTATTGCCATGGTGCTCATTATGAACAGCCTGTCGATTGCCTTCCGTATCTACCTGCGTGGTAAAAAGAAATGGTAGCCAGCCAGCCAGACGCAACAGGCGCCACAGACGCCACAGCTGCGGGCACGCAAGCAGCGCCGATCAAGCTGGAAGTGCGCGACCTGAGTATTCGTTACGGCACCGAGCCTGCGCTGAGCAATGTCAGCCTGGATATCCGCGAACACGAGATTTTTGGCATCATCGGCCCGGCCAATGCGGGTAAGACCTCGTTTCTGAAAACCCTGAACCGGATGAACACCTTCAATTCCAATATGCATGTCGACGGTGAAATCCTGTTCAACGGCCTAGATGTTCGCCACCTGAAAAATGTGTATGCACTGCGTTCGCGCATCGGCGTGGTATTTCCACTCCCGGTCGGTCTGCCGATGACAGTGTACGACAATGTCGCCCTCGCCCCGCGCCTGTCCGGCATTAGTAACAGGGACGAGCTCGACATTATCGTCGAACGCTGCCTCGGCCGCGCAGCCCTCTGGGACGAGGTCAAGGACCGGCTGAATTCACTCGGCAGCCTGTTGTCGGGTGGTCAGCAGCAACGCCTGACCATCGCGCGTGCACTCTCGCAGGAACCGGAAGTGCTCATGCTCGACGAATTCTCTATCGCGGTCGACCCGGTGACCACCATGCGCATCGAAGACGTGCTCAAGGAACTGAAACAGGAAATGACGATTATCCTGGTCACCAACCTGGTCCAGCAGGCGCGTCGACTCGCCAGCAGAACCGCGTTTTTTCTGAACGGTGAATGCGTCGAAATTGGCGAGACCGAGGATCTATTTTCTGGCGAAGTCAAAGATTCACGTACCCGCGATTACATCGAGGGTCGGTTTGGGTAAGCGCGCTGCACTGCCTGTGATGGCACAGCATGAACCTTGCAATTTAAACTAATCGATTTATACAGATTATGAAAACAGGAACCCAGGCAGTGATTGATAGCGCGACACAGAATGCAATCCACACCGAGCATTTGAATCTCTGGTATGGAACATTCCAGGCCCTGTTCGATATTAATCTCGACATTAAACAGGGCATTATCACCTCGCTGATCGGACCCTCGGGTTGCGGCAAGTCGACTTTCCTGCGCAGTATCAACCGAATCAACGAACGCCTCGGGTATGTGCGTATCGATGGCAATATCGATGTCTTCGGTCACAAGATTTACTAT
>JBATHJ010000655.1:0-2844 GCA_049666625.1 Gammaproteobacteria bacterium
CCCTTGTTCTGCTCGCAGGCCTGCTCGGCAGCGCGCCGGGGTTTGCCGCCGAGCGCTCGCTGAACCCGCCGGCCGACCCGCGCCAGTCGATCAATTACTGGAAAGCGCACAGCATTTCTGCACAGCAGGACCCGCTGGTGAAAAAATCAGAGTCAATTTTTTCAGTGCTGCTGCGCGGCTGGGACAACTCGCGGCTCGAACCCGGGCTCTACGTGGTCGAATCCAGCAGCGGCGCCTGGGCGGCGTCACTCGAAGACGGCAATATCCTGCTCAGCCGAGAGGCAATCAATACCTGCATGAGCTTTGGTGAAGAGCGCGGCGAACACCTGCTGGCGTTTGTGCTGGCGCACGAACTTGCACACCAGCGCGCGGACGATTTATGGCACCAGCGTTTTTTCCGCATGATTGGTGACCACAGCCCCGAGACCCGGGAAAAAATGCTACACGGCCTGCAGCTCGACACTGCCCTGCTCTCCGACCTGGAACAAAAAGAAGCCCAGGCCGACCACGACGGCCTGATCCTGATGGCGAGCGTGGGCTTTGATCCGCACCAGATTCTTGATGACGATAAAACCAGGGCGCGCGACTTCTTTACTTCATGGGTGGAAAACATCTGGCAACAAAGCTGCGCAGCTGAACAGGATACATCGCTGAAAGACGCCTGCCAGCAGGCACAGGCACGCGCGCTGCGCACCCGGGCACAGCTCGAAACCGTCGCGACCCAGGCGCTGGTCTACGAACTGGGCGTGCAGGCGTTTGTCGCCGGCAACTACCCGCTCGCGCGGCAGTATTTCACTGCCTACGGGCGCGACTACCCGAGCCGCGCAGTGTTGTCCGCGCTGGGCCTGAGTTATCTTGCAGAAGCGCAGGACCTGCATACGCAATTGTTAGAACTCGGCGCAGTAAAACAGGCGGCATTTTATTACCCGCTGATGCTGGATACGCGCGCTGATGCGCAACCGCACGACAACAGCAACACATCATCACAAAAACGTTCCGAACATGATGCGCTGGTGAAGGCGCTCAAGAAACAAAAACACGCTGCACTCGAACAGGCGATAGCATTGTTCGAAAAAGCCATACGCCTCGAACCCATGCACAACAAATCCTATGTGCTGCTGGCGACAGCGCATTTACTGGATAACAACACGTTCATGGTGCGTGGTGTATTGCAGGGCAGTTATGCCCCGCGCTTTGGCGAAGACGCCGCCATCGACATGATGCTTGCGCTCACCACGGCGATCGAAGGTAAAACCGCGGATGCTACTAAAGCACTTGATACACTGCTTGCGCAACTCGACAAGAGTGTGCGTTCAAGTGCAATGCCGGAAAACCTGCTGTACTACAGTGTGTATTTTAATAGTGCAGCGCTCGCCAGTTTTAAAGGTGACACCGCGAAAGCCCAGGCCCTGTGGAAACAGCTGGCGAGCAAGGCAAAATCCAGCGGCAACACCCTGCTGTTTCGCATGGCGCTGGGCCAGTTGCTGAACAATGACACGCGCGGCGCCGCGTTATCGAGCGCACCGAGTATTCGCGGTAAACGTATCGGTGACAAGATCAATAGCAGCGAGCTCAATCCGCTCACCGACTTATGGATAGAAGGTGAACAATTCAGGGTGTATCGCAAAACTGATGGCAGTCGTTACATTACGACAGAAAATAGAGAAATCATCAGCGCCTGGCAGGACATGGGCAATGACAGCCTCGCCGGAGTGCTCGCCGCCGGTGACAGCGCCGACCGTCCGTTCAAGGCGCTGGGCATGCCCGACCGCAGGATTGACCTGCAATCCGGTGAGTACCTCGCCTACGACCGTTACGGCCTGGCGCTGCATATCAACAACGACAGGATTACAGGATGGTTTCTGTACACTAACTAGTGCGTGCTGGACAATCGTACAATTCGACCGCGCCCGCGCCTGCGTATGCTACACATTATATATACACACCGGGCATGATACGCATGCCCTAGCGGACACACACCCAACCACGGATTTGATTTTGCACAAAGCGGATATCGATAATCAGCTGGAACTGGCAACGCAGGCCGCACAGGATGTGCCCGCTGCACGCAAACGCGTGAACGAAATCATTGCGCCGGTGATTAATTACCAGAACGGCCGGTTTTGCAAACGCTTCTGCCGGGAAAACCGTTACCGTTACCAGTGCAGTCTGGTGCCGCCGTGGGGATCACCACCGCAGGATGCCAGCCTGTGCGAATGGGGCAATGCCAGCTACGGCTGGATGCTGAACGAACTCGCCAGCAGCAAACGCCTGTCGAACTACCAGGGTGATAACGGCTCGTCGTTGTATAACTACCTTTACCAGGTGGCGAATTCATTACCGTTTTACGAGCGCTGGAAAGACTGGCGCTTTGGCCGCAAGGTGCATGTGCCCACTTATATCCAGGCGCTGGGCCCAACTGCCGCAAAAGTGTTCCTGGCCTTGCGTGCGAAACAGCCGATTCGTGCGATTGCATCAGCCAACAGTGAATCAGTCGTCAAAACCGAACAACTGTGCCAGCAAATTATTTGCGAGCTTACTCGCAGACAACGCCTGTACCTGCTCAACCCGGCCGAAACGGTATCATTGACCGGTTCTGCTGGCGATGATGACAACAATGACAGCAATGAACTGGATATCGCCAGTGTCGACGAACCCATCGAGCACATCGAAAGCCGGCAACGACTGCAAAAAGCATGGTCACAATTGAGTGCAGCCGAACAATTTGTGATTGAAGCCCTGGTGATCGAAGAACAGGATGCACAGGCGGTTCTGGCAGCATTAACAAAACTGGACATCAGTATCAAGCAAGGCGTGGCCGCAAAAGACACCGACCGCCAGCAG
>JBATHJ010000656.1:0-2996 GCA_049666625.1 Gammaproteobacteria bacterium
CGGTAGAAAGCAGGATAAAAGTCATAACAGACGCATGTGTTGAGGTTGGGCCGCCATTATTTTATTCACTGGTTATTATTACTTTAAGTTTTTTGCCCGTGTTTGCATTAGAGGCGCAGGAAGGCCGGATGTTTAGTCCGCTGGCATTTACCAAAACCTATGCAATGGCTTCAGCTGCAGCGCTTTCAATTACCCTGGTGCCCGTGCTGGCGGTTTACTTTATTCGTGGAACCATAAAAGCTGAATATGCTAATCCGGTCAATCGCTGGTTTGCCAGTGCATACCAGCCTTTTATTATGCGGGCATTGAACTCACCGCATAAAGTTATCGCGATTGCATGTGTTTTGTTGCTAACGTCTGTATGGCCATGGTTAGAGACCGGGTCAGAATTTATGCCGGAATTGAATGAGGGCGACCTGCTCTATATGCCGACTACACTGCCGGGCATTTCAATCGGTAAAGGTCGGGAGTTGTTGCAACAAACCGATCGATTAATTTTGACAGTTCCTGAAGTAAAGCAGGTATTCGGAAAAATAGGGCGCGCCGAGACGGCAACTGACCCGGCGCCGCTCAATATGCTGGAAACAACTATTCAGCTAAAGCCGAAAGAACAATGGCGTGAAGGCATGACCATTAAAAAAATAAAAGCAGAGCTGGATGCAAGAGTCAATGTTCCCGGCCTGGTGAATGCATGGTTAATGCCGATCGAAGCAAGAATTGATATGTTGGCCACGGGTGTTAAAACCCCTGTGGGCATTCGCGTAACCGGCGCAGAATTAAACAATGTTGAAGCAATTTCCCAGCAGATCGAAAGCCTGGCTAAATCTATAGAGGGCACTGCTTCGGTCATTGCAGAGCGCATTTCTAAAGGCCGATACATTGATATTACAATTGACCGATATAATGCCGGCCAGCAGCTGTTTAATGTCGGCGATTTGCAACAAATTATTTCAACGGCAGTTGGCGGAGTGAATATCACGGAAACTGTCGAAGGTCGAGAACGTTACCCGGTTAACGTACGCTATCCTTACGATCTACGAAATTCACTATCAAAATTACGCGACCTGCCAATTGTTACAAAACATGGTGACCTGTTACCGCTAAGTGAGTTTGCGGAAATTGAATATACCGATGGACCGGCCATGATTAAAAGCGAAAACGGCCGTTTGAGTGTTTATGTTTATATCGATATTGTCGATCGCGACCTGGGGGCTTATGTCAGGGATTTAAAAACCGCGATTAATCGCGAAGTAAACATGCCGCCCGGCTATAGCCTGTCCTGGGCGGGAGAATTTGAATATTATGAACGCGTTAAAAACAAGCTTGTTTACATTATTCCATTAACGCTAATTATCATATTTGTACTTTTGTATTTAAGTTTTAAAAATGTCATGGAGCCATTGCTGGTCATGCTATCGGTTCCGTTTGCCCTGCTCGGCGGTATCTGGCTGATTTATTTTTATGGTGTAAACCTGTCACTGGCTGTCGCCATTGGTTTTATTGCTTTAGCCGGTGTTGCCATAGAGTTTGGTATCGTGATGCTGATTTATTTAAACGAAGCTATAAACAAGAGCGCGCCACAAACAAATGAAGAACTCAGGCAGGCTGTGCTGCAAGGTGCATTAAGGCGAGTGCGGCCTAAAACAATGACCGTAGCCATTATTATCGGTGGCCTGTTGCCTATATTGCTGGGAGACGGCGCGGGACTTGAAGTGATGCGGCCGATTGCTATTCCAATGGTCGGTGGGATGTTTACCGCGCCGCTGGTTTCAATGTTCTTGCTGCCTGTGTTGTTTTATTTCTACAAGAGAAAGCCTGGTTGAAGAAATCGATACCAGGTAATCAGCGCAAAATCTGTTTGTTTCTCAATAAGGATGTTATTTGCGGACTAATGCGTTGCTGTTTTAGCCAGGCGGCGATCTGTACGTCGTACCATAACCATTAACGCCATTGTATTAACTGTTTAATCTTTAATGCGACCTCTGCATCATTCCACTCCATAGGGCCAGGCACGCGGTAACGTACCTGGCCGGTTTGATCCAGCAGGTAACTTGTGGGCAGTACGTGCCTCTGCCATGCCTTGAATGTTTTTCCAGCGCGATCGCGCGATACTGTCATCTCCAATCCCAGTCGTTTTAGAGTTTCGTTTATGCGGTTGACAGAATCAGAGATGTTTAAGTCAGAATTATAATTCCTGTTTATCTAAGGAGTCTGCCAGGCGTTGCATGCCGGGTAATTCATGTATGCATGGCAGGCACCAGCTGGCCCAGAAATTTACCAGTACCACCTTGCCTGTGTAATCTTGAAGAGAATGTGTCTCATTCACCACGTCAGGCAGCGAGAAATTTGAATCACTTACTACGTTGTAGATTTCCAGCTGGGCGCTACTGACCGTTAGTGGCACTAACAGGTAGACCAGCATACAAAGCGTAAAACAGGCAGTTATCAAAAACTTCAAAGTCTTCTCGGTGTGTTTATATGTAATGGTTTATCTTGAGCTGATAAGTGTATATGTCAACATGTGCGCACAAATGACGCCTTATAAATCACTCTGACGCCTTATAAATCACTCTATTTAAGACACTGACACAATGCAGCATGTCACTATTGACAGTAAGTAATGTCACTGTGTCATGGTCTAATGGCGCGCCTGTCATGCATGAATTTATTAATAAACTGTTGATAAATTAATATCTTAATCTAAACAGACACTTACTTTTTCGTGTGTGCTTGGCATATAAAATGCGCTGATACTTGCACTGCAGTCACACTGCGTGGCTGAAAATAATTTTAATAGTCGAATTTGTTTGCGCTGGGTGTGATACCGCTTTATGCGCCTTTATCTAAATAATAAAGAATGAAAAATCTGAGAAGGTTTAAGGCATGTTTACTCAACATTTAAAAATAACCCGGCGCGCAATCATGGTCACGGCCATGCTTGTCATCATGCCTTTTATTGCCAGTACCGCGTCAGCTGATGATGATCATCACTGGGG
>JBATHJ010000657.1:0-7316 GCA_049666625.1 Gammaproteobacteria bacterium
CGCCTGGACACATACACCACCAGCGCAGCGATAAACGGCCCGACGACAATAAAAATCGTCGCCAGCGTAACATTGAGATAAAACATCCAGCCCAGCAGGCCAATGGCTGTGAGCGAATCGCGCACCAGCACGGTAATCGCCGAGGTCGAGGCATTCGCCACCTGTTCAACATTGAACGAAAACTTGGCAATGATTTCACCGGTGGTGCTTTTATCGTAAAAGTTTTTCGGTAACGACAACAGTTTGTGAAACATCAGGTTGCGCATTTCACTGATAATGGTGCGCCCTACCCAGCTCATGCCATACATCGACACAAACAGGCCCACCGCGCGCACCAGGTAGATACCGATCAGCGCCAGCGGGATCCAGCGTATGGTGTCAGGATCGCGATTGACAAAGCTGCCATCCATCAGCGGTTTCATCAGCGCCGCAAACGCGGTCGCTGTGGCCGCCACTACTGCCATGCTGATAATAGAAATAATAAAAACTTTCCAGTACTTCAGTGCATGCCTGAGCAGGCGTCGATAATTTTCTGACCCAGTCACTTTTTTTTCTGACGGCGTATGTACAGCAGACATTATTGGGATTCTACTGTGGCGATAGAAATACGTGTGAGACCGAGCTGGGCAGCCGCATCCATCGCACGCACTACGGCCTGGTGTGGTGTGTTGGCATCGGCGCGCAACATAATCGCGACATCTTTTTTATCTGCCACGGTTTGTTGCAACGCTGACTTGAGGGTATCGAGTGAAGTATTAACCACCTGGCGTTCATTGATATAGTACTTGCCCTTGGCGTCGATCGTCAGCACCAGCGGTGGTTCACTGCTCTGTTCTGCCTGGTTGCTGGATTCGGGCAATTGCACTTTAAGATTTGCATGACGATCAAACGTGGTGGATACCATGAAAAAAATCAGCAGCAGAAACACCACGTCAATCAGCGCCGTGAGATTGATCTCGACATCTTCTTCTTTTTTATAACCCGGGCGAAGATTCATTTAACGCACTCTGACGCTTTTGCCTTCGAGATGCAGCACATCCACCATCTTGATCGCTTCGCGCTCCATTTCCACCACGATGGAATCGACCTTGCGGCGAAAATAGCGATAGAACACCAGGCTCGGGATCGCTACCGTCAGGCCCGCCGCGGTGGTAATCATGGCCTGTGATATACCACTGGCGAGCGCCGCGGGATTGCCCACGCCGTGGGTGGTGATCGCGGTGAATACGCTGATCATGCCGATGACCGTGCCGAGCAGGCCCAGCAAGGGCGAGATTGCGGCAATCGTCCCCAGCGTGTCGAGAAAACGCTCAAGTTCGTGCACCACTTCGCGGCCGCGTTCTTCGATGCCTTCCTTGATGCGGTCACGGCTTTCGCCTCGACACAGAATGCCGGCGACCAGGATTCTGCCCAGCGCGGATTCCTTGCCGAGTAATTCCATATCCGTTTTCTTGAACGTGCCCTGCTTGACCCGGTTCCAGACTTCTGCCACGAGGTGCCTGGGCAGCACCTTGTCTCTGCGTAAACTCCAGAAGCGCTCAGCAATAATAGAAATTGAAATTATGGAACAGAGAATGATTGGCAGCATTAACCAGCCGCCGGACTTTACCATCTCAAACACATTCTCACCTTTATGATTATCGTTATACGATGCAGACTGCTCGGGAATCCCTGGCGAGCCAGGGATGACATACGGTGCCTTAATGCACCCTCGACTCTGACAGGCCATGGCCGGCCGCGTTCAGAGTTTCATACACCCCGCCAATGATACTTTATTTAACCGCAGTATCGAAGCGGCCCGGACTATTGGTAGAACTATTGTCTGGCTATTGTGCCATCCCCGCACCCAGATGGTTCCAGTAATGGTGCTGATCCCGCCGATAACGACTGTCCAGGCGTATCCCGGACTGCTCGGAAAACACCAGGCTGACCGTGCCTTCCTGCCCGGATATCAGCAGCTTCGCACCCGCCGCAAGATAGCGCTGGCTGATCTCGGCCGCTGGCAGGCGATAACGGTTGCGATAACCGGCCGGCAACAAGGCATAGCTCGGACTGACCGCCGCGATAAACGCATCGGTGGACGAGGTTTTACTGCCATGGTGTGGCACCAGCATCACTTCGGCTTTGAGCTTTGCGGGCGACGCTCTGAGTAACTGAGCTTCGATGTCATGTTCTATGTCACCGGTCAGCAGCGCCACACCCGCGGCATTACTGATGCGCAAAATACAGGAATGATTATTCCGTGAACCCTCGGTATCAGGCTGATCGACCTCGGGATGCAGAAATTCAAAATCCACCCCGTCCCAGTGCCAGCGCTGGCCGCGGCTGCAGGCGGTTCTGGACGATGCCGTCAGCGCTTCAATATCGCGGCCGAACACGGCTGCATGGGGATAGGCCCGCAGTATCGCCTCGGCACCGCCGATATGGTCGGCATCACCGTGGCTCACCACCAGCCGATCCAGTGTCGTCACCCCCAGCTGGCGCAAAAACGGCACCACCACGGCATCACCGGCATCGAGCCGTGAACCCATTTTCGCGCCGGTATCGTAGACCAGCGCATGCTGCCGGGTGCGAATCACCACCGACAGGCCCTGGCCGACATCGAGCTGGTGCAGTTCAAAACTGCCTGCTTCGGGTGGCGACGGGTGCACTAGCAACAATGGTAGACAGAAAATCACCCCACATGCGCGGATCGCCAGGCTGGGCATACGTGACACGGGCGCTATCAACCAGCCCAGCCCGAGCATGGCGAGGGCCACCACCCATAACGCGGGTTGTGGACGCACCCAGCGGGCAAAGTCCTGGCTGGCGAGCACATCAATCAGCGGCCAGGCGAACTGCATGAGTTCGGCCGCCAGCCACAATAGATTATCCCCCGCCCACGACCAGGCGGGCAGCAGCAACATCCCCAGCAGTACCAGCGGCACCACCAGCAGGCTCACGTAAGGCACCATCACCAGGTTTGCCAGCGGTGATACCAGCGAGCTTTGCTGAAACATGAACAGGGATAAGGGCATTAACGCCAGCGCGATGCAAAACTGGATACCACCCCAGCGCAACCAGCGTTGGCGGTGGCTGGCAGGATTGCGAAACACATAAAAAATAACCCCGACCGCGAGAAACGAAAACCAGAACCCCGCCGACAGCACCGACACCGGCTGCCAGATCAGGATCACCAGCAGCGCCAGCCCGAGTGCATCGAAGGCCCACTGGTTACGCCGCAGTAACCAGGCCGCTGAAAAACTCGCCAGCATCAGCAAGGCGCGCTGGGTCGGAATCGTCAGCCCCGCGAGCAGCGCATAGATCGTTGCCAGCAACAATGCACTGATAATCGCCATGTGCTGCGCCGGCATTACCAGCCACCAGCGCGCAGGCATCAGCCGACACAGCACGCGCCGCGTGAATAGATAGCCAAAAGCCGCCGCCAGCCCGATGTGCAGCCCGGAAATCGCCATCAGGTGGTTGGTTCCGGTCGAAATCAGTTGTTGCCACTGCTGTTGATCTATACCGGCGCGCTCACCCACGGCCAGCGCGGTGATCATGCCAACGTGAGGCTGCTCTGCGAGCCGTTCGGTAATGCGCTCGAAAATCGACTGGCGTAGACGATCCAGCGACCACATCGATGCCGCCGCCAGTAACTGGTTATCGCCAGGGTTTTCTTTAGCATCACGCACATAGCCCGTCGCGTGCACACCCTGCTGGTAAAGCCAGCCCTCGTAATCAAACCCGCCCGGGTTGTAAAACCCGTGTGGTGGCTTCAGCCGCAAACGCAACTGCCAGCGTTCGCCGGCATTCACCTTCGCTGCGTAATACCAGCTCAGGCGCAAGCTTTGCGGGGGATGCAACACGGTCGGAAACTTCTGCTCGAGATCAAACCCGTCCAGCTCAAACTCAAAGCGTTGCACACCGTTTTCATGTTGGGGGATATCAACTACGCGACCGCTGACCAGGATATCCTTGCCGGCAAGGTCTTCAGGCAGGCGTTGTTCAAGGTAGAATGAAGCACGCAGCGAGGCCCACAGGGCAGCTGCCAGCACCACGCAGCACAGGCTTGCAACACGGTAGCTAACATGAGCTGGACCCGGTCGGATTCGAAGCGCAATGGCGATGATCAAACTCGCCAGCAATGCCGCCAGCCACTCATCTATATAGAGCTCGGCAAGCCCAAGGGTTAAACCAACACCCAGCAATACCGCCAGCGCTAGCGGCAACATAGGGTCCACCGAGACATGTCATCCATGATTTCACCTGATCCCTGTTAATACTCCGCAGTGTTGTCTATTGTGGCTGCCTGGCCTCTGATCGCTGGTAATTATGATCCAGCACAGTAAACCTCACTGCGCTGTTTGCCAAGACAGCACACAACGCCGATAATCTACCCTCTTGAGCAGAAGTACACAACGATTCACCACCATGCCGCGTAAGTTTTTCAGAAAATACATGCCCAACCCGCATGATATTAAAAATAACAAAACCCTGAGCATATTCGGCACCCTGCTGCACGAGCCCAACCTGTGGCACCTCAACCGCCACTCGGTTGCCAATGCATTCGCGGTTGGACTTTTTTTCGCCTGGTGGCCGGTGCCGTTCCAGATGGTGTTTGCCGCTGCCGGCGCCATCATGTTTCGCGCCAACCTGCCGATTTCTGTCGCGCTGGTGTGGATCACCAATCCCTTCACCATGCCACCGATGTTTTATTCTGCTTACGTGGTCGGTGTCTGGATTGTGGGCGCACCCGAACGTGCATTCAAATTTGAAGCCAGCACCGCCTGGTTAATGAATGAACTTCACGTTATCTGGAAACCGTTCCTCACCGGCTGCCTGACCATGGCCACGATCAGCGCTATCCTGGGGTATGTCAGCATTGCAATCATCTGGCGTATTTCAATTGTGCGGCGCCACGGTTTGCGCGGCAAACGAAAACTTTAGTCTGCACTTTGTCACTAATCAATCAGGAAACATCGTGATCTGGAAACCACACGCCACCGTTGCCGCCATTGTCGAACGCGAGGGAAAATTTTTAATGGTCGAAGAAGAAGCAGAGGGTGTGATTGTTTACAATCAACCGGCCGGCCATCTCGACCCGGGTGAAAATATTGTCGATGCCGCGGTTCGCGAAACCCGTGAAGAAACCGCCTGGCAGTTCGAAGCTGATGCAGTCGTTGGAATTTATTTATGGGAACAACCCGGCACCGAGCGTACTTTCCTGCGCTTTGCATTTAGCGGCAGCGTGCGCAATCATGACCAGGCCCAGCCACTCGATGAAGGCATCATTCGCGCGGTGTGGTTAAGCCGCGATGAACTCATTGCCATGCCGGAGAAAATCCGCAGCCCGATGGTGATCGACTGCATTGATGATTACCTCGCCGGCAAGCGCTACCCGCTCGACATGTTTCGCGATGACCTGATCAACGGCAGCTGATAGCCGTGACTTTGGCGACTGCATATTCATGAACTCAAAACCACCCAGCCAGGGCAAGATAATCGTTGGCATGTCCGGCGGTGTGGATTCGTCCGTGGCCGCGCTCCTGTTACTCGAACAGGGATACGAAGTTGAAGGCCTGTTCATGAAAAACTGGGAAGAAGATGACGACGCAGACTATTGCGCCGCGCAGCAGGACCTCGAAGACGCAACCAGAGTTTGTGACACACTGGGCATTAAATTACACAGTGTCAATTTTGCCACCGAATACTGGGACCGCGTATTCAAACATTTTCTCGACGAATACAGCGTCGGGCGCACGCCGAATCCCGATATATTGTGTAACAAGGAAATCAAGTTTCACGCGTTTCTCGATCACGCACTCACGCTTGGCGCCGATAAGATAGCCACCGGCCATTATTGCCGCAATCGCCTTGTGGACGATCAGTGGCAATTGCTGCGTGGCCTCGACAACAACAAGGACCAGTCGTATTTTTTATACGCGCTGAACCAGCAACAAATTGGCCACGCACTGTTTCCCATTGGTGAATACGCCAAGCCCGAAATCCGTGCGCTGGCAAAGCAACACAATCTTGCTACGCATGATAAAAAAGACAGCACCGGCATCTGCTTTATCGGTGAGCGTCGCTTCGATACCTTTTTACGAAACTACCTGCCTGCTAAACCCGGCGATATTATCGATACCCACGGCAATACTATTGGCACGCACAACGGCCTGATGGTGTATACCTATGGACAACGCAAGGGCCTGGGTATTGGCGGCCTGCACGACAGCAATGAAAACCCGTGGTACGTGGTCGGCAAAAACCTGGAGTCAAACCAGCTGATCGTTGCGCAGGGACAGGATGATCCGCATTTGTTTCACGACACGCTGGCGTGTTCGCAACTGCACTGGGTATCAGGCGATTCTCCGGGTGATTCACAGCTGAGCGCAAAAATCCGCTATCGCCAGCCGGACCAGGCATGCCGCATGGTCGAGCTGGCACCTGATCGCCTGCAGGTTCAGTTCGAGCAGGCGCAACGTGCCATCACGCCCGGACAATCCATCGTTTTTTACCGCGATGAATCTTGCCTCGGCGGTGGCATCATCGAAACCATGTCGAACACAGAAGGCTATTCATGAAATACACTATACGTGACCGTTGTATTGCGCTTGCCGGTGTGTTTCAGGCCTGCGCCCTGGTACAACAGATTGCCAGCCGCGGCACGGCCAACAGCGCGGTGATTGAAACCAGTATCGAAAGCCTGTTTCGCTTTGATGCCAGTTCCACCGAAGACGTGTTTGGCGGGCTCGCCGGCGTCAGCACAGGGGTGCGCACCCTCAAACAGCAGCTGACAAACGCACGCAATGAACGCGATATGGACATCACCCGTTACGTGATTTCCTTACTGGTGCTCGAACGCAATCTCAACCGCAACCCGGCAATGCTGGACACAGTCACCAGCCGTCTAAAGGACATCGAAACATCGCTGGATTATTTTCACCTCGGTCATGACACGATATACGCCAAACTCGGCAGTCTCTACCAGGACACCATCAGCACCCTCGGCCCACGCGTCATGGTCAGCGGCGAACAACCCCATCTCAGCAATGAAACCAATGCCAGCAAGGTGCGCGCCCTGCTGCTGGCCGGCATCCGCTCAGCCGTACTCTGGCGCCAGTGCGGCGGCAGTCGCTGGCAGATATTGTTCAGCCGAAAAAAATACGTACAGGAATGCGATAGTTTACTGGCCGCGATTTGAACTCGCTCTAAACTAAAATAAGAAGAAAATACAAATATCCACAGATGAACGCTGATGAACACGGATAATTGCATTATAAAACGCTTTGATTGCGCCGCAGGCGCACTAATCAAACATCTGTGTTCATCAG
>JBATHJ010000658.1:0-2575 GCA_049666625.1 Gammaproteobacteria bacterium
AAATTCCATTCTCATCGAACGCCAGTTTAATTTTTTCGTGTGTATCAAAATACACACCCCAGTAATCCGCAGTGTTACACCATGGACGAACATTAAAGTTAACGCTGCTATCAGCCAGCGCGCCCACAGCAATCATCGGAGCAGGCTCGGCATGAATTCTGCTATCCGCATCAAGCACGCTCTTTATAATGTCACGTGCTTTTCGAATATCGTCGTCGTAACCAATACCGAACACCATGTCGACACGGCGCGTCGCACGCTTTGAGAAATTGGTAATGTTGCCGCCAAATATCTCTCCGTTCGGGACGATGATTTCACGGTTATCCCCGGTGCGCATTGTCGTGGTAAAAATACCAATATTTTCAACAACGCCGGTAACGCCTGCTGTTTCTACCAGGTCACCCGCAGAAAACGGGCGGAACACGATGAGCATGACGCCACTTGCCAGGTTTTGCAAAGAGCCCTGTAGTGCCAGGCCAATTGCCAGACCGGCAGCACCAATTAACGCAATCAAAGATGTGGTATCGACGCCAAGCTGGTCAAGCGCGGCCACGGTAACGAATAACAGCAACACAGCCTTGATTATGGATGTAATGAAGCCGACCAGTATCACGTCGACTTTCGCCTTGACCATGAGTTTTTTTACAAGCCTGGTAATTAAACCAACGATGAATTTACCAACAATAAATATTACCAGTGCCAGGGTTATATTTATGCTCCAGGGAATTACATAGGCATCAAGTATGGCCTGTACATCGATATTGCTTAATACGCCTGGTATGCCCTTTATATCGATATTACTTACTTCATCTGGCATGGTCTTTCTCCTTAAGTAGTGTCAATTGCCATATTCAGAAATGCACGCATGGCAACAAGAAAATTGATAAAAATTCGCTGCGCATATTAACATACAGATAATTATTCTTACTTGAGCGCTCTACTACATTTAACAAAATGACACAATTGCATATCATTCGCGGTGACATTACTCGACTCGAAGTAGACGCAATCGTTAATGCGGCGAATAACAGCCTGCTGGGTGGTGGTGGCGTGGATGGCGCGATTCATCGGGCAGCCGGCCCGCAGTTACTCGCTGAATGCAGAACACTGGGCGGTTGTGCCAGTGGTGACGCCTGCATAACAGGCGGCTACGATTTACCTGCCAGGTATGTCATACATACGGTTGGTCCGGTATGGCAGGGTGGTGATCACAAGGAAGCCGAACTACTTGCCAGCTGTTATTCACGTTGTATTGAAATTGCAGCACAGCACCGGTTGTCCAGCCTGGCCTTTCCGGCCATCAGTTGCGGCGTTTACGCTTACCCGATTGCCCAGGCGTGTGAAATTGCCTGGCAGACAGTGACCGCATGCGCAGCACATACCTCGCTCAAAAATATTTACTTTGTGTGCTTCAATGATGAAATTTTTTCTGCTTTCCACGCTCTAAAATCGCGCATAGAATAGCGCTTAATCCATGACACAATCATGGTTTTTTAGCTGCTCGGCTTATGCAAGGATACAGGCCACACCTAACAAATATACAAACAGGAAATACGATGGCTACTATTACACTACAGGGCAATGAAATTCATACCGTTGGCGAGCTGCCGGCTACGGGTTCTAAAGCACCCGCGTTTACCCTTACCAACAGCGACCTGGGTGAAACCAGCCTGGCAGATTTTGCCGGCAAACCAGTGATCCTGAATATATTCCCCAGCATCGATACCGGCGTTTGCGCCGAGTCTACCCGGCGCTTTAATAAATCAGCCTCGGGCGATAAAGCAGTTGTACTTTGTATTTCTGCAGACCTGCCGTTTGCCTTATCACGCTTCTGTGGTGCAGAAGGCCTGGACAAGGTGGTCACCCTGTCGAGCTTTCGTAATCCCGAATTCGGTGATAACTACGGCCTGACCATCAGCGATGGCGCGCTTCGTGGACTGCTGTCACGCGCCGTGATTGTCATCGACAGCTCAGGCAAAGTAGTCTATAACGAACAGGTGCCGGAAATTGCCCAGGAACCGAATTACGATGCAGCCCTGGCAAAGATCTGATGACACAGCCAGGATGATGCAGTTCGTCTGCTGTCGGCAGGCCTTAACCGGCTGATATTGCTCATTTATATAATCCTGTACTACACTCGGAGTATTACAAATTTTTACAACCGCAGAAATGGCAGCAGTACACCCAGAATTAGATCGCAGGCTATCAGAACGCCACAAGCTCAATCTGAAGATTGACCTGGTGCTGTCTAATGGCGCGATCCTGCCGATTGAGACCAGCAATATATCCAGTACTGGTCTGCAATTTCGCTGTGATGGCTGGGTAGCTGATGAAATTGAACCGCGCGGTATTCACAATCATCCGCTGGATCAAATCACGGTGAAGGTCGTTGGCCAGCTCCCGATCGAATCCAACAGCAAGTTCTACGCACGCTGCCGCATTATTTCAGCGCGTCGCCTGTCGCAGGATGACTACCTGATCGGCCTGGGTTTCATAAGCTTTGAAGGTGACGGCGGCAAGGCACTGAGTAAACTCATTGCCCACTATGAAAAACGTCCGGTCATCAAAAAACAGA
>JBATHJ010000659.1:0-4266 GCA_049666625.1 Gammaproteobacteria bacterium
GCGCGTCGCCTGTCGCAGGATGACTACCTGATCGGCCTGGGTTTCATAAGCTTTGAAGGTGACGGCGGCAAGGCACTGAGTAAACTCATTGCCCACTATGAAAAACGTCCGGTCATCAAAAAACAGACCATTCCCAGTTAAGCAGCCACCATAACCAGCTCTGTTGTCTATAGAAAACTCGGTATACCGGGTTTTTTAATGTGCGCAATGCATGAAATCAGCCGCCAGAACGGGCTCACACTCACCTCCCGAGTCGCCGAATAGCTAAACAACAGCATTCACTTTCCCCACGTATAGCTACTTTCAGCTGATTTTTTATCCGCGCCAGGCGCCACCAGACAAGACATCTATGATGTTAACTGCCAATTTGGCAGTAGCTGGCTGACTGTATCCACGTCCATGTGCGGCAGTACACCGGGTTTAAAATTGAGATTTATCATAAAACTTGCATATTTGCATACAACTGTATTAGAATATGCTGATTGACTAACAACTAATTGAGAATATTCCCGTGAACCTTGCACAAAAACCTGACACGCAGATGCAAAAAACTGACAACACTGTCATTAGACATATCGCTATTGTGGGTCAGCGAAACTTCTTTGTGGACGGGATTATCAGCATGCTGGAGTCAGACGCATGGCACAACATTGCACTGCTGGAAAACAAGATTAGCGCGCACTATGATTTTCGAGAAATACGGCCGGATGTTCTGTTGCTGCATACCGGGTCAATTCCACCCAATGTGGATGAGTTCATCAAGCAACTGATCATCACCAATCCGGGGATCCGTATCCTGGTATTTGGCCAGGGCATGGTTGATGACTATCTATACAGCGTGATCCAGGCGGGCGCACTCGGTTACCTGAATGAAAAAATGACCGGAAGCCACCTCACCCAGGCGATTGATACCGTGATGCATAATGATTACTGGGTGGAACGCCACATCATGACACGGCTGATATCGGGTTGCTCGATCCGCGCCGCAATCAGCCATCGAGTGCAGATTTTAAGCCAGCGGCTGACGCGACGCGAAGCCGAAGTTCTCGAAATGGTCATGCGAGGTTTAGATACCAAGGAAATCGCAGACAAAGTCTGCCTGTCGCACCACAGTATCAAGGCGCACCTGGGCAACCTGTTCAAAAAATTTAGTGTGAAAAATCGATCCCAGCTGATATTGCACACCCTGAATGAAGCCTGCCCGGCCGGCAACCTGACACGCCTTGTGCAACAGGGCCTGCAGGGTAAACAGGGCAACACGCACTAACGCCCGGGCTGGATTGACAACCGGGACCCGCCTGAGCGGGCAGCGCTATGGCAGTTGAGTAGAACCCATTAAATCACGATCGATCTCGCGCGCAGCTTCTCGACCTTCATTAATACCCCACACCACCAGCGACTGACCGCGACGACAGTCACCCGCGGTGTATACGCCGTCTACACTGGTTTTATAAACACCGTATTGCGCACTGTAGTTGGACCGCGCATCGTACTCGATCCCCAGCGCATCACTGACATAGTGTTCGGGCCCGAGAAAGCCCATCGACAGCAGCACCAGGTCCGCCGGCCAGGTCTTTTCGCTGCCGGGCACTTCATCCATCTGCCAGCGACCGTCGGCTGACTTCACCCACTTGACCATCACGGTGGTCAGGCTGCTGACCTTAGCGTTTTCGTCACCGACAAATTCCTTGGTAAGAATGCAGTATTCACGCGGATCGCGACCGAAGCTATGCGCACTTTCTTCATGCCCGTAATCAGTGCGATGAATCACCGGCCATAGCGGCCACGGATTATCGTCCGCGCGCTGCTCGGGTGGCATGGGCAACAATTCAAAATTGACCAGTGATTTGCAGCCATGGCGCAACGATGTGCCGATACAGTCAGTACCGGTATCGCCGCCACCGATTACAATCACGTTTTTACCTGCGGCTGAAATATAGCGCCCGTCTTCCAGATTTGAATCCAGCAGGCTCTTCGTGTTCGCAGTCAGGAATTCCATCGCCGGATAAATGCCCTTGAGATCGCGGCCCTCGACTTCAAGATCGCGCGCACGGGTTGCGCCGGTGGCGAGCAGCACGGCATCATTTTCCTTTTGTAAGAATTCGACCGAAATTGCATTTTCACCGCTGCCACCGACATCGGCACTGGTGATGAACTCGATGCCTTCGGCGTGCAGGATATCGATCCGGCGTTGCACAATGTCCTTGCCCAGCTTCATGTTGGGGATGCCATACATTAACAGGCCACCGATACGGTCAGCGCGTTCGTAAACTGTGACACTGTGGCCGGCCTTGTTCAGCTGTGCCGCGGCAGCGAGGCCGGCAGGCCCGGAACCGACCACGGCCACGGTTTTGCCAGTGCGCGACGATGGCACCACCGGTTTCACCCAGCCCTGCTCAAAACCGTAATCAATAATTGCATGTTCGATGTTCTTGATAGTGACAGCTGGATTAGTAATCCCCAGCACACAAGAGCCTTCGCAGGGCGCCGGGCAGACGCGGCCGGTAAATTCAGGAAAATTATTTGTCTTGTGCAGGCGATCGAGCGCGTCGTCCCACTGGCCGTGGTACACCAGGTCATTCCATTCCGGGATCAGGTTGCTGATGGGACAGCCGTTGCCCGACTGGCAAAACGGCACACCACAATCCATGCAGCGCGCGCCCTGAATTTTCAGCTGCTGTACATCGTGCTTGCCGCTGAAAATCTCGCCATAATCGCCAAGACGCACACTGACATCGCGGTATGCTTCTGTCTTGCGTTGAAATTCTTTGAAACCGGTGGGCTTGCCCATGCTGCTCTATGTCCTGCTAATCTGATTAATGTGATCAGGCGACGGCCTGGCCACTTTCACTGGATGACTGCTGCTTCATCTGCTGCAACACGCGCTTGTAATCGATCGGCATCACCTTGACGAACTGTGCAAGCGATGCTTCCCAGTTGTCGAGCAGCTTGCGCGCTACGCCTGAACCCGTATACGCCAGGTGTTTTTCGATCAGCTGGCGGAGCTCGGCGATGTCTTCGTCGGCTTCCACGGCTTCCAGCTCGATCATGTCGGGATTGCATTTATCGCTGCTCTGCTGGTTCGGATCCCACAGGTAAGCGATGCCACCGCTCATGCCCGCGGCAAAGTTGCGCCCGGTATCACCAAGTACCACCACGCGACCACCGGTCATGTACTCACAGCCGTGATCACCGACACCTTCCACCACCGTGCTGGCACCGCTGTTGCGCACACAGAAACGTTCGGCGGCAATGCCGCGAATAAAGACTTCACCACCGGTAGCACCGTAGAGGCAGACATTGCCGACGATAATGTTTTCTTCGGCCACAAAACTGCTGTTGCCCGGCGGATACACCACGATGCGTCCACCCGAAAGCCCCTTGCCGACATAATCGTTGGCATCGCCTTCGAGTTCGATCGTTACGCCCTGGTACAACCACGCGCCCAGGCTCTGGCCCGCCGAACCTTTCAGCCGGATATGCACTGTATTCTCGGGCAATGGCTTGCCCTTGTGCGCCTTGGCCAGCTCGTGAGACAGCATGGTGCCGACAACCCGGTTGGTATTAATCACGGGCAGCTCGATGTTTACTTTTTCGCCTTTTTCGATCGCGGCTTGTGCCAGCGCGATGATCTGGTTGTCGAGTGCGCGCTCGAGTCCGTGATTTTGTTTCATGCTGCAATACACGCCAACGCCCTCGTGCGCCCTGACCGCAGGTGCGAGTATCGTCGACAGGTCGATGCCTTTCATTTTCCAGTGATCAACCGCGATATCCGTTTCGAGCACGTCAACCCGCCCGATCATATCGTTCACTGTACGGAAACCAAGCTGCGCCATAATTTCGCGCAGGTCTTCGGCCACCATGAACAGGTAGTTCACGATGTGCTCGGGCTTGCCGGAGAATTTCTTGCGCAGTTCGGGATCCTGCGTCGCAATCCCCACCGGGCAGGTATTGAGATGACACTTGCGCATCATGATGCAGCCCAGGGTGATCAGCGGCGCGGTCGAGAAGCCGAACTCTTCGGCGCCCAGTATCGCGGCAATCGCGACGTCGCGACCGGTTTTGAGCTGGCCGTCAGTTTGCACCACCACGCGCGAACGCAAATCATTCATCACCAGTGTCTGGTGGGTTTCGGCCAGGCCCAGTTCCCACGGCAGGCCGGCGTGTTTCACCGAGGTCAGCGGCGAGGCGCCGGTACCACCATCGTGACCGGCGATAACAATATGATCCGAGAACGCCTTGGCAACGCCTGAAGCAATCGTACCC
>JBATHJ010000660.1:0-1835 GCA_049666625.1 Gammaproteobacteria bacterium
GCCATAAGGCCTGAACTTAAACAACGCCGACTGGCCTAAGCGAGTAACGGCTGGAGTGTGGTTAAAATGACCATTCCAGTTCCATATGATCCGGATACAATTAGCTCTGTCATACAAAGGAGAATACAAATGTTCAAAAGACCCGCTTTAACCATGGCTTTACTCTGTGCCAGCGTCAGCGCTGTGGCCGATGTCAAGGACACCGGCTACATCGGCATCGGTTTCGGTTCAGTTGATTACGACGCCGATTCGATCTCCAGTTTTAATGATCCAACCGGTTTCGAGTTGCTGGTGGGCAAAGAGATCAACAGGAACCTGTCTTTTGAGCTTTCCTATATTGACTTCGGTGAAGCCGATGACGGTGTCGCGCCGGTATGGCGTCTTGAGGGCAGTTCGCTTACCGCCGGCGCATTGATCAGGGCCAGGGCAGGTCAAACCGCAGACGTATTTTTAAAACTGGGCATGCATAGCTGGGACATTGATCTCACCGAAGATGGCGTCGGTATTATCAGCTCTGATGACGGCACCGATATATTCTATGGCTTTGGCGTATCGGTAAAAGCCAGCAAGAGCATCGGCATCGGCGCACGTTATAACGTATATGACTTCGACGGCAATGACGTATCCATGCTCTCGGTACACGCCCAACTAAGTTTCTAAAAAAACAATAAAGCGGGAAGATTTATTCAAAAACAAATAAATCATCCCGCTTTGTCCCATATATAATTTTTAATTCTTATAATTATTCATTATTCATTATTCATTATTCATTATTCATTATTCATTATTCATTATTCATTATTCATTATTCATTGCATTATCAATCCACCACTGTGCAATCGTTTTCGCCACAACATCATTTACAAGATACCCATATGAGCGGTGCACATTTAGCCCGTCGTCATTGCGAAACCAGGTATACACCGCTTCGTGATGATGGGTCATTGACTCGACCAGCCCGTGCTTGAGCATGAATTTGAAATCATCACGCACATCATTATCCAGCGCAGTAATCTCGCCATGCGCCGAAATATTTATCCAGTGACGAATATTGGCCGGGTATTTTTCAACACCTTTCAGATCATGTCCCAGCATGCGGTGTTGCACAAAGTTCATCCCGAGTGGGCTGCCGAGGGAAAGGAAGTCGAGTTTTTCCCGGCGTTGTTCGATATGGGTGAGTTCCCACAAAGCGTCGAATGCAATCACCGAGCCGAGACTGTGACCAATCAGTAACACTTTCTGGTCTGTCGCCAGCAGTCGGCGTAATTTATCTTTTAAGGGTTCACGGATGCGCTGTCCGATATGATGGGTGTCTTTAAAATAACGCCGGGTTTCACGCACGGTGGCGCAGGCCGGGCCGGGCAGCCAGCGTATTAGCCAGGGCATCAGGTCGGCGATGGAGTACAGCAGCCAGTTGGAGCGCACGCGCCAGTCTTTCGACTGGCGAATATCAACCTCATCGGCGGCAGATTTGCCCAGCAGCGTGTCTATCCACGCCAGGTCGCGTTCGATATCAGCATGTACATGATAATAGGAAAAATTCCATGCTATCAGCGAGAAGGCCGCGTGATTGTGTTGCAGTTCTTCGGCACATGCCGGGTCGACACGGCGTATGCCTTCGTGCATTACACGCCAGAGTTGCTCGCGGTGGATGACAGGTGATGGCTTGGGATTTTTCCCCGGTACAAAAATGATGTGTCGGTGTTCCATGTCATGGCATAGTAAGGCATTGATCTGTACAGTCAATTACGATGACTGTGCCGTTTGACCAGGCGCAGTAAATAATTTCGGCAGTGAGACTGAAGTATGAAAACCACAGGCAAAAACGTATTGAT
>JBATHJ010000661.1:0-1615 GCA_049666625.1 Gammaproteobacteria bacterium
GTGCTGACATGCGCATCGCATATAAAGAGTGTCTGCTTGGGTAACAGGTGCGCCACCATGGTGGATGCACCGAGTATGCCGGGCGCGGTGCCGATAATGTCGAGCACATGATGCATGTGGCGTTGAAAACCACCGATCACACCGGCAATCATTGAATCCGCTTCACCGCCATCAACCATGAGTGCCGCCAGCACCGAGTGCTGGGTTTTCACCATGTACTGGGCGCCGCCCGGGGTGACGCCCATGCGTCCCATGAGATCGTGATACCGCTGCCAGTGTTTTTCGTAATGTGGACTGTGGTGTGGATCGACAATATCAATATCGACAGCATCACGAAGTCGCAGGCCAAGCCGTGTAATCTGTTGCAGAATAATCTTTGGATCACCGATCAGTATCGGCCTGGCAATGTCATCGTCAACCACCTGCTGCACGGCCTGCAACACGCGCTGTGATTCACCCTCGGCGTAAACCACGCGCTTACCACTGCCAATGGCACGTTCAAACACCGGCCGCATGAAGAAACCGGAACGGTAGACAAATGATTTGAGTTTTTCACGATAGGCATACAGGTTTTCTATCGGACGGGTAGCAACTCCGCTTTGCATTGCAGCTTCGGCCACCGCCGGTGCCAGCTCGGTAATCAGGCGCGGATCAAACGGCCTGGGAATCAGGTAGTCAGCACCGAAGCCGACCGGTTCGCCGCCGTAGGCCTGCAATACGCGGTCGGAGGTTTCTTTTTGCGCCAGGCGCGCAAGCGCATTGACACAGGCGAGTTTCATTTCTTCATTAATCGTGGTGGCACCTACATCCAGTGCACCGCGAAATATAAACGGAAAACACAGCACATTGTTGACCTGGTTGGGATAGTCCGAACGCCCGGTGCAGATCACGGCATCGTCGCGCACTTCGCGCACCAGCTCGGGCAGAATTTCCGGCGTCGGGTTAGCCAGCGCCATGATCAATGGACGCGGCGCCATTTTTTTCACCATGCCGGCCTTGAGTACGCCCGGTGCAGACAGGCCGAGGAAAATATCCGCATCTGCAATCACCTCGTCGAGGCTGCGTGCATCAGTATCGACTGCATACGCCGCCTTCCATTCGTCCATTAGTTCTGCACGCCCGGTGTACACCACGCCGGCGATATCGGTGACAATAATATTGTCTTTCCTGAGCCCGGCGCTCACCAGCTGGTTGAGGCAGGCCAGCGCCGCAGCACCGGCACCCGAGGCCACCAGCCTGACATCTTCAATTTTTTTATCGACCACCTTGAGGCCGTTGATCACTGCGGCTGCGACGATGATCGCGGTGCCGTGCTGGTCATCGTGAAACACAGGGATGTTCATGCGTTCGCGCAGGCGGCGTTCGATTTCGAAACATTCGGGCGCTTTCAGGTCTTCCAGGTTGATGCCGCCAAAGGTCGGTTCAAGCGCGGCCACCGCGTCGATGAATTTCTCGGTATCGGGCTGGTTGATTTCTATATCGAATACATCGATGCCGGAAAACTTTTTAAACAGTACCGCCTTGCCTTCCATCACCGGTTTGGATGCCAGCGGGCCGATATTGCCCAGCCCCAGCACTGCAGTACCGTTGGTGATTACTCCGACCAGGTTGGCGC
>JBATHJ010000662.1:0-7875 GCA_049666625.1 Gammaproteobacteria bacterium
TGATGGTAGTCAAAGTCGATTTCGGACTCACTGCTAACAGCGCTGTAGGGATTTCCGGTGGCGTGCAACAGGTAATACCTGTACCTGCTGCAGTCTGGCTGTTCGGTTCTGGCCTGATTGGCCTGGTAGGTGTTGCTCGTCGTCGCGCTTAAGCACGATTAGCTAATACAAAAAACGGCGACCTCGGTCGCCGTTTTTTATTGCCCTGAAAATTTATCAATAATAATAAAGCTTGTCTCAATCACAGCCGGTGCGCTGCCGGTAGCTGAAGATAAAGCTGGCATCGGGTGATGCACCCACCTTGAGGTCTTCGCTGATGGCGATATCAAAATCCGCGCAGTCGTCAAGCTGGATACGCCCGCCGAACACCACCAGGTAACTGCTGCCGAGTAGTTTCAGGTTGCTGTCAGGATATATGTCGGTGTGGCCATTGAGTTGCACGCGCAAATCAAACGCGCGATGTGCATGCCATTCGAGTCCGGTGTGTGCAAACCAGACAGTGTCAGCGACTTCGACGCCATTGAGCTGCGAATCGCCCGGTACTACCAGCGCCAGGCTGGCATCGAGTTGCCAGTCGCTGTGAAGTTTATGCGCGCTGGCCAGTTGCAGAATAAAGTCGGTGTGTTCACTGCCGGTCAACTCGCGTTGATTGCCCGTGGGCAGGTCGGCGCTGAGCCACACACTGCTGGCGTGATCTGCTGATGCATGCAACTGCCTGCCCAGTCCGAGCTGTATATCGCCAATGCCGCTACTGGAATCGACAATATCAACAACCGTGTTTGCGTTTTCCAGGTAACGAATGTGAAACCCGTTATCAGCCACGTTGGGACGGTTTGCCTGTGGCAGGCTGAAGGCTTCGTGCCAGCCGTCGATGGCATTGTCGAGAAAACCGCCGCCGTAATGGATCAGTGGAATATCGAGCCTGAAGGCCCAGTCCTGCGCGAGACCGATGCTAAGGCTGTAGTTAAGTTCGTGTGATTCGTAATCCAGCAGCAGGGATTCAGTGGCGTTGCTCTCTGAATTCAGCGTATTGGTGATGTTATAGCTCAGCGACCATTCGAGGCTGTCGCGCGGGGTGATGCGCGCGCTGGCGACAAAGGGCAGGCCGTGTATCAGCAGCAGTGGATTCTGGTCGCGGCTAATGAATGCGTCGGCCGAAACGGTGGGGCATATAAACAGCAGGCACAAAAAAGCCCCAGAGACTCTGCAGTCTGTGGGGCTTTTATGCAACAGGCGAACTGCTTATTTCAGGCTTGCGTAGTAGGCAGCCAGGTTAGCGATGTCAGCATCGCTGAGTGGCTTGGCCATAGGCGCCATGATTGCATTCGCACGGGTGCCGTCCTTGAATGCCTTCATCTGGGCGACCAGGTAAGCTTCTTTCTGGCCGGCCAGGTTGGGGTAAATCGGCACAGCGCTGATACCAGCAGCACCGTGACAACCGGCACAGGTAGCGGCTTTGGCTTTTCCGGCAGCAGCATCACCGGCATTGGCGACATTGGCGGCGGCGGCAAGTGCAAGCGCAGACAGTAGGGTCAGAATTTGACGTTTCATGTTGTTTTCTCCTGTTGGAAAAAGTGATATATCTGAAAATGCCAGAATATCTGTTAAAAATCATACGCTTACATTATGCAGGCGCGGCGAGAAACTGATACGCGCAGGATGTTACAGTAATTCAGGTTTTTTGCATATACGCCAAATGTTTCGAATTGCAAATTTACTGGCTGTTGTTACAGGTAACGCCCGGCACTGGCAATGGCTATGACAAGCAGGCCGATAGTGAGGTTCAATCCCACCAGCATGCGGATTTGCCCCAGCCGGCGGCCGCCTTCAGGATAATCTTCGATGATCACGGCGTGGCGCAGCCTGCGGTAAGGCGCAAAGTAAACGTGGAAAAAGATCAGCATCATCACGATGCCCATGCCGTGCATCAGGTGAACATGCAGGCCGACGCTGTTAAAACCACCAAAAATGCTGAATACCATCCAGTAGCCGGTGCCGATCAGCACGAAAATACTCAGCCAGACCCAGACAAAGAAGCGTTTGAAGCTCTCGATCCACAGGCTTAAGCGCTGGGGCGGCTCCAGTACCTGTGCCGCCGCCGGACGCAGCGCGATATAGGCGAAAAACATGCCGCCGACCCAGATGACCGAGGCGAGAATATGCAGGGCGATACTGACAGACATATTTGATCTCATTTGTGCATTTCAGGAGTGTGCGCATATTAGTCGTCCCTGTGTGGATATGCAAAGACCCGTGCATTGGTGGTAAAGTGTGCCGCTTTTCGAGCCTAAGCCTACGAGGAATATGACATGGCAGATTTTCAGATAGCCCCATCCATACTGTCGGCAGATTTTGCCAAGCTGGGTGCAGAAGTCGACAACGTACTCAAATCCGGTACCGACATTGTACATTTCGACGTGATGGATAATCACTACGTACCCAATCTGACCATTGGACCGCTGGTCTGCGAAGCGCTGCGCAATCACGGTGTGACAGCACCGATTGATGTTCACCTGATGGTGAAGCCGGTGGATCGCATCATTCCGGATTTTGCCAAGGCGGGCGCGACGTATATTACTTTCCACCCGGAAGCCAGTGATCACATCGACCGCAGCCTGCAGCTGATCCGTGAAAGCGGCTGCAAGAGCGGACTGGTATTCAACCCTGCGACACCGCTGAGTTATCTTGAACACGTGCTCGACAAGGTCGACATGGTGTTGCTGATGTCGGTCAACCCGGGCTTCGGTGGCCAGGCGTTTATTCCAGGCACGCTCGACAAATTACGCCAGGCACGCAAGCTTATCGATGCCTCGGGTCGTGATATCCGCCTGGAAATTGACGGTGGCGTCAAGGTCGATAACATCCGCGAAATCGCCGAAGCCGGCGCTGATACGTTTGTCGCCGGTTCCGCCATATTTGGTGCGGGTTCAGCTAAAGATGCCCACGGCTACGATACGGTTGTTGGCAAAATGCGTGCGGAGCTGGCAAAAGTTGCTTAAGGCGATTTAGCTGGCCAGCGGGTACATATTCATGCAAACAGAGCCAACGCCAGCCACAACACTGTTAAAACGTCCGGCCATGGTGCTAATCGATGTCGATGGCACCCTGGTCGACAGTGTGCCCGACCTCGCCTGGTGCGTGGACGAAATGCTGACACAGCTGGGCATGCCGGTGCGCGGTGAAGCGCGGGTGCGTCACTGGGTCGGCAATGGCGTCGAGCGCCTGGTGCAGCGGGCCCTGGTTAATCAGCTCGATGGCATGCCTGATGATGCGCTCTACCAGAAAGCCCTGCCGATATTCCAGCAGCTGTATAGTGAAAACACCTCGAAACGCAGCTGCCTTTACGAGGGCGTAAAGCAGGCGCTGGATTTCCTCAAAGCCACCGGTGTCAAAATCGGCTGTGTGACCAACAAGGCGAGCCAGTTTACACTGCCGATCCTGCGCGACCTCGGCATTGCAGATTATTTCGAACTGGTCATTTGCGGCGACATGGTTGAAAAGAAAAAACCCGATCCGATGCCGCTGTTACAGGCAGCGCAGCAGCTCGGCGTGGCGCCGCAAGATTCACTGATGCTGGGCGATTCGATGAGTGATGTAAAAGCTGCGCGTGCCGCCGGCTTTGGCATTATCTGCATGTCTTACGGGTATAACCATGGCGAGGATATACGCGATTATCACCCCGATGCCGTGGTCGATTCGATGGCTGAAGTGCAGTCACTGGTGGCCTGGTAAGCGTCTGGTCAGCACACCGGAACAGGCGACGAGAAGTATAAATTCGGCTACACTGCGCAGACTATGAAAACGTTTTCCACACAGCAGGGCAAGGCACTCCAGCGCGCATGGCGATGGTAAGTATTGAGTGTGAGCGCGCATTTGTGTAATGCGGCCTTGTTACCCTGACTCAGGAAAACGCCATGACATCTAAAAAACCGAAATCTAATCCTGACACCAGCACGCAGTCGGCTGATGCAGCCACAACGTACCAGCGCACACCGCTGGTGCGCGAAGTGCTGGCCGATCTCGACACACCGTTAAGCACCTATTTAAAACTCGCCAATGCGCCGTATTCGTATTTGTTCGAATCTGTTCATGGCGGTGAGAAATGGGGGCGATATTCCATCATCGGATTGCCGTGTCGTACCCGGCTAAAAGTGTTCAATCGCGATATTGTCATCGAGCAGGACGATGCTGTCGTCGAGCGCATGACGGTGGAGGACCCGCTGAGCTACATCAGCGAGTTCCAGCAGCGCTACCAGGTAGAAGAGCGAGATGGCCTGCCGCGATTCACAGGTGGCCTGGTCGGTTACTTTGGTTACGAGACCATTCGCTACATCGAGTCGAGGCTGGATAAAAATAACAAACCCGACCCGCTGGGCACGCCCGATATCCTGTTGATGGTGTCAGAAGAAGTCGTGGTGTTCGACAATCTTGCAGGCAAGCTTTACATCATTGTGCATGTTGAATCGAATAATGCAGCAGCACAGCAACAGGGTGAGCGCCGCCTGCAGGAGATCGAAGACAGCCTGCGCAACAACAGCATCGAAATTCCGGAACACCAGGCGCGCCATGTGAGTGAATCAGATTTTGTTTCCGGATTTACCGAAGCAGGTTTCAAGGCCGCGGTTGCGAAAGCACGCGAATATATAATCGACGGCGATATCATGCAGGTAGTGCTGTCACAGCGCCTGACAATTCCATTCAATGCGCGGCCGATGGAGCTGTATCGCGCGTTGCGCAGCCTCAATCCCTCACCCTATATGTATTATCTCGATCTGGGTGATCACCACGTGGTGGGTTCGTCGCCTGAAATTCTTGTGCGGCTGGAAGATAACCAGGTCACCGTGCGTCCGATTGCGGGCACGCGTCCACGCGGCAAAGATGAAGCCAGCGATCTTGCGCTGGAACAGGAATTGCTGGCAGACCCGAAAGAACTCGCCGAGCACCTGATGCTGATCGACCTCGGTCGCAACGATGCCGGCCGCGTGAGCCAGACCGGCAGCGTCAGGCTAACCGAAAACATGGCGGTCGAGCGTTACTCGCACGTCATGCATATTGTCTCCAATGTCACCGGTGAACTCATCCCGGGGCTGAGTGCAATGGATGTATTGCGCGCGACTTTTCCGGCAGGCACTGTCAGCGGCGCCCCAAAAATTCGCGCGATGGAAATTATTGATGAGCTTGAACCGGTCAAGCGCGGGATTTATTCAGGTGCTGTCGGTTACCTGTCGTGGAACGGCAACATGGACACGGCAATAGCAATTCGCACTGCAGTGATCAAGGATAACCAGCTGTCAATTCAGGCCGGTGCAGGCATTGTGTACGATTCAATACCCGAAAACGAATGGGCTGAAACCATGAACAAGGGTCGCGCCATATTCCGTGCCGTCAGCAAGGCAGAAGCGGGGCTGGATAACTCGCTGCAGGTGCATCGATGAAACGCCTGTCAAAGTCTGCTCGCCTGTTCTGCAGTACGCTGCTTGTACTCTGCGCCAGCACGAATGCAGATGCAATCAGTGCAGATCAACTCGCGGTAGTGTTTAATACGGCGGATGCAGATAGTCGTGAACTGGCGGGTTATTACCAGCAACAGCGAAGAATTCCACCGCAAAACATGATCGCAGTTGAAATGCCGCCGGGTATGTCACAGCTTAATCGTGAACAGTTCGCAATAATATACAGCCAGGTAATACAGGCCACGCCCGCCGAAGTGCAGTACTACGCACTCGCATGGAGCCAGCCCTACCGCGTTGCCTGCATGTCCGTCACCAGCGCTTTTGCTTTTGGTTTTGATGAAAAATATTGTGGCAGAGGTTGCGTCGCAACCGCGCCGAGCGCGTATTTCAACAGTGAGAGTAATGCGCCCTACGCTGATTTTAAAATCCGGCCATCAATGTTACTCGCAGGCAGTTCACTGGAACAGGCGCGGGCCATGATCGATCGCGGCGTGCGCTCAGATCATCGTCAGTCGCAAGGGCCGAGGGCGACCGCGTACCTGTTAAGCACATCCGATAAAGCGCGAAATGTGCGCGCACGAATTTATCCTGATGTGGTCGCGCAACTGGGCCATCGCCTGCCAATCGAAATCGTGCACAGTGATGTGCTCGAAAACAAACCCGATGTCATGTTTTATTTCACTGGCATGATTTCGGTGAACGATATCGAGACCAACACCTTTGTCGAGGGTGCAATCGCAGATCACCTGACGTCGACAGGTGGCAACCTGTTTGGTGGACAGCAGATGAGCATCTTGCGCTGGCTGGATGCCGGTGCGACGGCCAGTTATGGCAGCGTAGTGGAGCCATGTGCATTCGTGCAAAAGTTTCCCAACCCCGGGATTGTGATCGAGCGTTATACGCGCGGTGAAAGCCTGATAGAAGCCTACTGGAAAAGCGTGCAATGGCCGGGTCAGGGCGTGTTTGTCGGCGAGCCGCTCGCAACGCCCTACACAGTTGCAAAGCGTTTATAAAGAATTTTTCGGCAGAGATATTACAGCGACAATAATCTAAATATTTGTGGGCCCGCTATGCTAGTAATGATCGACAATTATGATTCATTCACCTACAACCTGGTGCAATACCTGGGTGAGCTGGGCGCGGATGTGCGCGTATTTCGTAATGATGAAGTGACACTTGAGGAAATTGATAAACTCAAACCCGAACGCATCATGATATCGCCGGGACCCTGCACGCCGGATGAAGCCGGTGTGTCAATGGATGTGATAAAGCATTTTGCCGGCAAGGTGCCGATACTTGGCGTGTGCCTGGGTCACCAGAGCATCGGCCAGGTATACGGCGGCAAGATAGTGCACGCGCGTGAAATCATGCACGGCAAAACTTCGCAAATCCATCATAACAACAAACATGTTTTCAGTGGCTTGAGCAATCCCTACACTGCGACACGTTATCATTCGCTTGTGATTGACAAAAACAGCTTGCCGGATTGTCTCGAAGTAACTGCGTGGACTGAAGATGCCAATGGTAAGCTCGACGAAATCATGGGAGTACGACACAGGAAGCTTGCGGTTGAAGGCGTGCAGTTTCATCCCGAATCGATATTGACCGAACACGGCCACGAATTGTTACAAAATTTCCTGGAAATGAAATAAGGGGCGACCAGCTATGTCCATGGATATGCAAACTGCGATACGCGCAGTGACCGAGCGCAAAAGTCTTTCTGCCGATGACATGAAAGCTGTCATGCGCCTGATTATGACGGGCGAAGCAACGCCGGCCCAGGTCGGCGGTTTTCTCGTCGGTCTGCGCATGAAAGGCGAAACTGTTGATGAAGTCGCAGCAGCGGCGGCCGTGATGCGCGAACTCGCTACCCACGTAGATGTTGATACGCGAAACCTGGTCGATACCTGTGGCACTGGTGGCGATGCGTCTGGCAGTTTTAATATTTCTACCGCAAGCGCGTTTGTCGTCGCCGCCGCCGGTGGCCGTGTTGCCAAGCACGGGAATCGTTCGATCTCGAGTAATTCAGGCAGTGCGGATGTACTCGAAGCCGCGGGCGTCAATCTTGAACTCAGCCCTGAACAGGTAGCCGATTGTGTAAATGACATCGGTGTCGGCTTCATGTTCGCGCCGATGCATCACAGCGCGATGAAACACGCCATCGGCCCGCGCCGTGAAATGGCGGTGCGCACAATTTTTAATGTGCTTGGGCCGCTGACCAATCCCGCCGGGGCACCCAACCAGGTGCTGGGTGTGTTCAGTAATGACTGGGTCAAACCACTGGCGGAAGTTTTGAAACAGCTTGGCAGTGAGCACGTACTGGTAGTGCATGCCGAGGATGGACTGGATGAAATCAGCATCGCGGGAGTGACACATATCGCCGAACTTGTTGACGGCGAGATTAAAACCTATGACGTCAGTC
>JBATHJ010000663.1:0-1760 GCA_049666625.1 Gammaproteobacteria bacterium
TGACGCCCAGAAGCGACGCCTGAAGAAACTCGAAAAAGACCCGCTAACCAGCTGGCGCGTGGTGAAGCAGGACTGGGACCACTGGAAAATATACCAGCGCTTCGAGGCGGCGGCGGAGCGCGCCATCATGCGCACCAGTACCGGCATGGCAGCGTGGACCATAGTCGAGGGCCTGGATCCCAACTACCGCAGTCTGACCGTCGCTAATATTGTACATAGCGAGATCAATCGACACCTTGCCACGCTGGAGGAGAAAAAATTACTGCGCGCTGAGCTCAATGAAAAGCGCAAGGCAGCCAGTGCAGCAATGCCCGTCGCCGCCGATGATGAAGAAGAGTCAGCCGTTGGTGTACCCGGTCCGCTTCTGGGTACGACCATCCTCTCCAGCCTGGACATGACGCAGGCACTGAGCAAATCTGATTACAAGAAACAGTTAAAAAAATGCCAGGCGCGGCTCAACCTGCTGCATCGCGAGGCGCTGAAGAAGAAGCTGTCCACCATATTGTTGTTCGAGGGGCCGGATGCCGCCGGCAAGGGGGGCGCGATACGCCGGGTTACCGCAGCACTGGATGCGCGTCACTACCAGGTCATCCCGATAGCGGCGCCCACAGATGAAGAACGCGCGCATCATTACCTGTGGCGTTTCTGGCGTCACCTGTCGCGCGCCGGACGTATTAATATTTATGACCGCAGCTGGTACGGGCGTGTGCTGGTTGAACGCGTTGAAGATTTTGCCACCGAGGAAGAATGGAAACGCGCCTACGCCGAGATCAATGAATTTGAGGAAGAGATGACAGATCACGGCATGCTATTGCTGAAATTCTGGGTGCATATTAGCAAGGACGAACAACTTAAACGTTTCCACGCCCGCGAGCAGACGCCTCATAAGCGCTGGAAACTCACTGATGAAGACTGGCGCAACCGGGAGAAATGGGATGACTACGAATGGGCGGTGAACGACATGGTTGAACACACCAGTACGCATAGCGCACCCTGGGTCCTGGTCGAAGGCAATGACAAGCGCTTCGCGCGCATCAAGGTTATCAGCACCTTCTGTGACCGGCTGGAAGCCATGCTCAAAAATAAAAAATAATTATTTATCGAACTGCTGGCATGACAACGGTGATGGTGCGACGTTATTCTGTCACAGCATGATGTAACAGGCCCAGGCTGAGTGCAGGCTTTGCAATTTACGGCCTAATATCTTCAGTCTGGGCATTGTCCTGGTAAAGCTAGCGGTGATTTCAACGCAATCAGTCTGCAGGGGCTGGCACTGCAGGCACGCTGTGTCACTAGCCGTAACGCCCCTCGATGTAATCTGCGGTTTCCTGTTTACGCGGTGTCACGAACATATCTTCGGTGGCGGTATGTTCCATGACCTTACCCATCAGCATGAAAATACATTCTTCGCTGGCGCGACGTGCCTGTGCCATGTTGTGAGTCACGATGAGGATAGTGTACTTGCCGCGCAGTTCCCAGATCAGTTCCTCCACGGCATCGGTACCCTTGGGGTCAAGCGCGGAGCAGGGTTCATCCATCAACAGCAAACCGGGTTTGACCGGCAGCAACCGGGCGATACACAGTTTCTGCTGTTCTTCCAGTGAGAGATCAATCGCCTTGCTGTCGAGCCGGTCCTTGACCTTGTCCCATAGCAGCACCTGGCGCAGGGCATCTTCGGCGATTGCGTCCTGCTCACTGCGCGACGCGCGTTTGCCTGCTGAATGCAGGTTATAACCAAACAGTACGTTGTCGCGGATGGA
>JBATHJ010000664.1:0-1699 GCA_049666625.1 Gammaproteobacteria bacterium
GGACAAGATCATGATGGGCACCGAACGTCGCTCCATGGTGATGTCGGAAGACGAGAAAAAACTCACTGCCTACCACGAAGCCGGTCATGCGATTGTCGGTCGCCTGGTACCCGAGCACGACCCGGTCTACAAGGTCAGTATTATTCCACGTGGTCGCGCGCTGGGCATTACCATGTTCCTGCCCGAAGCCGACCGCTATAGCCACAGCAAGAAACATCTCGAAAGCATGATCTCCAGCCTGTTTGGCGGGCGTATTGCCGAGGAGCTGATTTTTGGTGCTGACAGCGTAACCACGGGTGCATCGAATGACATTGAGCGCGCCACTGAAATTGCGCGCAACATGGTCACCAAGTGGGGCCTGTCAGAACGCCTCGGCCCGCTGACCTATATCGAAGACGAAGGCGAAGTGTTCCTCGGTCGCTCGGTGACCAAGCACAAGAACATGGGTGACGACACCGCGCGCATTATCGACGAAGAAGTACGTACTTTCATCGACCGCAATTACGAACGTGCGCACAAAATGCTGAGCGATAATCTCGATATACTCAAGAACATGGCGGAAGCACTGATCAAATATGAAACCATTGACGTGGGCATGATTGACGCGCTGATGGAACGCCGCGAGCCGCCACCGCCGAGTGACTGGCACGATACCCCCGAGCCGCCGACCGGCCCGAGTGGTGGCGCCGGTGCCGACATCGGCGAGAAAGCCGATAAACATAAAGGCTCTATCGGTGGTACTGCTAATCAGCACTAATCAATCATGAAAAGCTTGTACCCGAATGATTCTGTCGGGTATGAATAGTGAACAATGAAAAATTGTTAAATCAAAAAAGGGAGCTGTCGCTCCCTTTTTTATTCCTGCGTTCTGGTGTTGATGTCGCATGAGCAGTACTGACAAAACCCTTGATCTATTGCGCGCGAACCGGCCTGTCATACTCGGCATACTCAATGTCACGCCGGATTCATTTTCTGACGGCGGGCAGTACGGTGGCGTGAACAGCGCACTCGAACGTGCGCGTGAGATGGAACGCGAAGGCGCCGACATGATCGATGTCGGTGGTGAGTCCACCCGTCCCGGCGCCGAGCCGGTGAGTGCAGAAGAAGAAATCCACCGAGTCGTACCTGTGATCGAGGCGATTCGCCAGCACAGTGATGTGCCCGTTTCGATCGATACCAGCAAGCCCGAAGTGATGCGCGCCGCTGTCGCCGCCGGCGCCACTATGGTCAATGATGTGTATGCCCTGCGTGCCACCGGTGCCGTGGAAGCCTGCGCCGAGCTGAATGTGCCGGTATGCCTGATGCACATGCAGGGCGAGCCGCGTACCATGCAGCACCGGCCGGAGTATCAGAACGTGGTGGCCGAGGTGCGCAAGTTCTTGCGTGAACGTGCCCAGGCCTGTATCGAGCACGGGATAGCTGAGCAGCATATTATTCTCGACCCGGGTTTCGGCTTTGGCAAAAGCCTCGAACATAATCTGCAAATGCTGGCCAACATCGAGGCATTTTGTGGGCTAGACTTTCCGGTACTGGTGGGGATTTCACGCAAGAGCATGCTCGGCGAGTTACTCGAACGGCCGGTCAATGAGCGCGTGATTGGCAGCGTGGCCGCAGCAGTGATTGCGTGCATCAAGGGCGTGCGGTTTTTCCGGGTGCACGATGTTACACAAACGGTTGATGCATTGAAGCTGTGCGACGC
>JBATHJ010000665.1:0-1895 GCA_049666625.1 Gammaproteobacteria bacterium
TCCATATACCCCGCAATCAACTGCTTCCAGTTATCCGGTGTAAAGTGCATCTCGGTATTTGCGTTTTTGAACTTGAGCAAGGAACGTTGCAACCGCGCCAGGTTTGATGCCTTCCAGGCATTGCCGAGGTTGCGCACCATGCCCTTGTCGAAATCGATTAAATAAAACGTGTTGTCATCCAGCAGAATATTGCGCGCATTCAGGTCAGCGTGATATATATTTTTATCATGGAACGCGCGCAGGGTTTTACCCAGCTGTTGCCAGCGCGCATCATCGAGCCGGTTTTCGAATAAATAATCCGCCAGGGTTTCGGTATCTGGTATGGCCACGGTGACAAGATCGGCGCGGTAACTGAACAGGCCGGCTTTGATAAAACTGGCCGCCACCGGTATCGGTGCCGGCAGGCCGAGTGTTTGCAGGGTTTTGAGCAGGCACCATTCGCGGAAGCTGCGGGTTTTTTCCGCGACATAGCCAAGGTAACGATCACCCATGATAGCGGCGACCATGCCACCGCGCTGGTAATGCCGGAGCACCAGTTGTAAATCACCGTGTTGATAGAACACGGCCTCGCCACGCCCGGGTGCGGTCGTAATGGTAACAGCGGGATTATCATACGGCTGAAACAGGGCTTCATCCGGATGTTCAATCAGCGCGGCATCGTATAGGATAGTGCGCTTTCCCAGTTGCTGGATTTTTACCTTCTGTTCTGATGACTTTGTCACTGTCCACTCCGCCAAAGCGGGTTTGTATTTTGCGTCTGTCTGCACTGGGTGATGTCAGCCATGCCCTGCCTGTGCTACGCACCCTGCAACATGTCTGGCCGTCGACGCAACTCACCTGGATTATTGGAAAATCCGAATACCAGCTGGTCAAACACATCGAAGGCGTCGAGTTTATCACCTTTGACAAATCCGCTGGCCTGTCGGCTTACCTGACACTGCGCAGGCAGCTGGCGCAGCACCATTTCGATATTCTGCTGCATATGCAGGTTGCACTGCGCGCATCGGTGATCAGCCGCTGCCTGCGCGCCGATATTCGGCTGGGTTTCGACCGCGAACGCGCCAAAGATCTGCAGTGGCTGTTCACTAACCATCGCATCAAGGCGTCGACGCACCGCCAGCACGTGGTCGACAGCTTCCTGGAGTTTGTACGTTTTTTCAATCTTGAACCGGTGATGCAATGGGATTTACCGGTCGCGGCGGAAGTCATGAAAAATCTTCGCCATACACTGCCGCTGGACAAACCCCTGCTGGTGATCAATCCCTGCGCGGTGGCGAAATCGCGCAACTGGCGCAACTGGAAAGCAGAACGCTATGCCGACGTGGCTGACTATGCCGCGGTAAAACACGGCATGCGCGTGGTACTCACCGGCGGGCCTTCGGCCACCGAACTGGAAATGGCCGAGACCATTGTCTCGCTGTGCAATGAGAAACCGCTGAACATGATCGGCAAAACCTCGCTGGGTGAACTGACTGCCATCATGAAAACCGCGAAACTCGTCATCGCCCCCGACACCGGCCCGGCACACATCGCCAGCGCAGTCGGCACGCCCGTCATCGGGCTCTACGCCGCGACCAACCCGCAACGCGCCGCACCGTATAATTTCCGCAACCTGGTGGTCAACAAGTACCCGCAGGCACTGGAAAAATACAACGGCCTCTCGGTCGGCGACGCCCCCTGGGGCACGCGCGTACGCAACGACGAAGCCATGGCACTGATCACGGTGGATGATGTTATTGCTAAAGTTGAGCTGGCTTTGAAAGGAATAACAACTTAAAAGACGAAAGTATTATCCACAGATGAACGCAGATAAACGCTGATGGTTGTGTTGGCGCCTGCGGCGCTCAACAAACTTTATCTGGCTTTATCTGTGTTCATCTGCGTTCATCTGTGGA
>JBATHJ010000666.1:0-1883 GCA_049666625.1 Gammaproteobacteria bacterium
CCTATGAAGAGGTGAAAGCGGCCTTGCTGCTCGCCGGCGCCGAGTTGCGCATCCCGATTCCGGTGATGACCAATGTAATCGAGCAAAACAGCCGTATTCGGCGCATGGTGCGCCAGATGGTCAAGGCCATGCGCCATCTCAGCGAGTTATACACCGTGGCCGGGGTGCATAAACCCGAAGCTAAAGAACCCGTGACAAATTCGCCGGAGTTAGTTGAAGCGCTTGATGAACAGGCTATTACCGAGCTTGATAAATAGTGCTTTGAGTCACACTTAACATGGCGCACATCGATGTGGAAGGCTGCCTCTGACACGTCAGCTTTGCTTAACCAGAAAGCACTGGAAATAGCACCCTGAGCCCGTTCGCCATAATTTCTACCGCGATCGCCGCCAGGATCAGGCCGAACAGACGGTTGATAACATTGAGCCCGATGTTGCCGAGCTTTTTGCCTATGATGGTGGCCATGCGCAACACCAGCCAGAGCAGGATGCATACCAGTGCGATGGTGGCGATGACCGCCAGGCTGTGAAACGGCAAGACCGAGCGATGCATTTCGATAATGACATTGCTGATCGAACCGGGCCCGGCCAGTAGCGGTATGGCGAGCGGTACTACCGCAATCGCGTTTCGGTCTCCGGCTTCGGCTTCTTCAGCAGGCGTAGTACGCATGGTGTCGGTTTGCGCGCGTAACATGGTCAGTGCCATCAGCAGCAATACGATGCCGCCACCGACGCGAAACGAGGCCAGGCTGGTGCCCATGCCTTCCAGCAGTTTTTCGCCGCTAAGCGCGGCCACGACCAGTACCAGCAGCACGGTGATGGCAGTGATATTGGCAATCCGGCCCTGTTCCCTCGGGCTGAAACTTTTGGTTAATACCAGGAAAATCGGCACAGCGGCAAACGGATCGATAATGACAAACAGGGCGATGAAAAATCGCGAGTATTCAGTCCAGTGTTCCATCGGCCCAGTGTTCCATTGGCGATTGCCAGAAATAAAAAGTTTTTACCAGTTCAGGATAAAGTATACGCGATCGAGCGTGTTTAACCGGAGTGCAAAATAATGCAGGCAGTATCAGATCATATATTCGTGTGGATCGGGATTATATTTTGCATCAGCCAGTCGGCGATGTTTTCTGGTTTGAACCTGGCCTTGCTGGGCATCAGCCGGCTACGCCTGGAAGTTGAAGCGACTGCGGGTAATCCTGCTGCAGTGAAAGTCCTGACACTGCGCAAGGATGTAAATTTTTTGCTTACCACCATTCTCTGGGGCAACGTCTGTATCAATGTATTACTGACCTTGTTGTCAAACTCGGTGATGACCGGGCTGACTGCTTTCATTTTTTCTACCGTGCTGATTACCTTTGCCGGCGAGATTGCACCGCAGGCTTATTTTTCACGCCATGCCATGCGCATGGGCTCCCTGCTGGCCCCGCTGTTGCGGCTCTACCAGTTCATTCTATACCCGGTGGCGAAACCCAGTGCCCTGGTGCTGGATAAATGGCTGGGGAAAGAAGGCATAAGTTATTTCCGCGAGCGTGATCTGCATACCGTGATTCGCAAACATATCGAGTCCGATGAATCAGATGTGAGTCGGCTTGAAGGTATAGGCGCAATGAACTTTCTCGCGCTCGATGATATTGTCGTTACCCAGGAAGGCGAATACATTGATCCTGACAGTGTCATCAAATTACCAACCGAGAATGGGCTGCCGTTGTTCCCGAAATTCGAACGCGACGCCAATGCGGAGTTCCTGCGTAGAATAAACAGCTCGGGTAAAAAGTGGGTCATTATTACTGATGAACAGGATCAGCCCTGCATGGTGATGAATGCCAACGCGTTTCTGCGCGATGCCCTGTTTGGCAAGGATGACATCAATCCTTATAG
>JBATHJ010000667.1:0-10300 GCA_049666625.1 Gammaproteobacteria bacterium
AGCAGGGCAGGCGTATCATCATCTTCATTTGTGTCGGTAAATAACGACCCGGTATAGTCTTTCACCAGTTGGGATATTTTTCCGGCGACACTGGTATCTTGCGTAGTTTCCAGTTTTTGTTTCTTCATGTGTTTGCCAACAATGTCACCATTGAGGTTGACCGCAATCACGATATCGGCACCCAGTGCGCGACAGACTGAAACCGGGACGGGATTCACCAGGCCGCCATCGACCAGCCACTTGTCGTTAATTTTGATCGGCGGGAACAGTCCAGGCAAGGCCATGGATGCCAGTACCGCCTGGCCCAGAGGGCCTTTGGTGAGCCATACTTCCCGACCGGTTTCCAGCTCGGTGGCGACGGCTGCGTATACTTTATCAAGATCTTCAATCACACTGTCGTCACTGGCGACAGTTTTATTCATGAAGCTGTGAATTTTTTTCACATTGACAAACCCGTTCATCGACGTGTTGATATCAAAAAATCGTGCGGTGTCGAGTTTTGTCAGCGAGCGTGCCCATTCTTCGAGTTTGTCAAGTTTGCCGGAGACAAACGATGCACCCACGAGGGAGCCGACAGATGTGCCGCAAACAATAGTCGGCGTAATGCCGAGTTCGGCGAGTGCATTGATTACGCCGATGTGTGACCAGCCGCGAGACGAGCCGCTGCCGAGCGCCAGTCCGATTTTAAGTTGTTTGTTCATGTGCGATTTGAGATGGGTACTTCACCGTATTTTGTACGCCTATTGTAAGCATAATTACGGCCCGGGCACTGACAGGTGTCAACTTACGGGAACACCGCGCCGTCATCCATGCCATGACGCGTATCTATATCATACTGTTTTTCGAGGGCGATGTATTTCTCCAGTATCTTGTTGGCCTGGTTACTGGCATCACGTTGCAGGGCGCTGCAGCTGTCTCGTCCCATGCCAGACAGGCTAAGCTCTATGGCTTTGGCAGCCTTGATGCCGAATTCTTTATGGCCATGTTCATGCTCTACCAGGGCGGCGTAGTAGCGGTCCCACTTTTTCCTCAGCTTTGCCGGTGCGCTATCGCGGTCGATCCACCTGGGCAAGGTGATATTGACATCTACACTGGTTGTGACTGTCGTCATGGAACAGTATGAAGCCGTGTTTTCCCAGTTGAAGTGCCAGCGTACATTCCAGCGGGTATAGGCATCAAAATTTTTGCCGTTTTCGCTTAAGTTGCTTTTGCTGTTCATTTCGCGCCGCAATGCATCGGCACTATCGCCACTGATGGCGTAATACTGTGTTTCTTCTTTCAGTTCTGGTTTAGCACTAACGCTGGTGCTGTATGCATACAGAAAAGCAACAAGCACTATTGCAATATGCCTGGCCAGGTATTTAGAAGTGTGTTGCTGTTCGGAATGCATTTAATCTGGCCTGTTTAATTGAATGATCTCGCCGGGTTTCATGTATTCATTGGAACCGAGCCTTGCAACGGGTTGCAGGCTGTCGGCATGAACCTTGATGCGGCCGTTCTGATTTATGCTGATGATACTGTCATCGATGTATATATTTTTAATTTCGCCATAGACGACAGCCTGCGGCGTATTGCCGATTTCATGGATATCATGTAACACGCATCCGTATGCAATTTTGCATTGTGTAATCCTGGGCAGGCTGGCGCCTTCAAATTCAGTCGTGGTTAGATCCGAATGATCAAGCTCGGAGTCATTGGCATCCAGCGTGGCCGAACTCTGGTTGAGCGCTTCCAGCAAACCCAGGTCGGCGATGTGCACATTAAAATGTTTGCGCTGTCGTATATTGCGCAGGGTGTCCTTATCAGAACCGTCGGGTTTTTTTCCAATCGATATCATTACAATCGGCGGATCACTGCACACCGCGTTGAAGTAAGAAAATGGCGCGAGGTTATAGTTACCGGTTTCATTTTCTGACAGAACCCAGGCAATGGGCCGTGGTACCAGGGTCTGGATCATGTGAAAGTAGGCCTGGCCCGGGCTCAGGGTATCGAGCTTGATGTTCATGCTTATGCGTTACTGCGATCGCTGGCGCGCTGGCAAGGTTCGTGCTGTTTGCCTGGTGCAGCCGGAATGTTATTCAATAACCGTAACCGACCGGGCCGTGGCCCGGTACATTGACATACCCCTGGCTGTTGTCAGCATTCGAATTGCCGGCACTAAAGCGCGAAGTCCAGAAGTTGTCGCCACCACGATTTCGTTGTGCGGCCAGGGTTTTGTAGTTGACCAGGGCAGGCCCGCCTTCAAACCCGGCGTTGAACTCTGCGTCCATCCAGTAACGCCCCGGTGCAATCGGGCCGGACAGGTACTGCAGTGCGGCAAGGTCCTGGTGGTGGAGTTCGCGGCCATTGATCAATACCCGGGTGGTGCCGCAGGAGGCGTTCTTTTTCAGTGTGCCACCCAGCGTGAGGCCGGCAACCCCGATGCCCATTCCCGGGCCACATTTAACGCCCCATGCACCGGTCTTGCTGTCATACCAGTAGTTGCCGGGATAGACCTGGCCGCCAAACAACGAGGCCAGCTGAATGATTTCTTCAGTGTTCAGATTTTTATCATTGATAATAACTTCGTCAGTGCTACCGGCACGGGCCTCAAACCCGGTCGTGGCAGATAGCAGGCCGACAATGGCAGTGAGATAGGCCGTGTATAAGTGCTTCATTGAAATCCCCCGTCTTGTTTTAATTTACAATGAACCAGAATATTTAGCATGTCAAAAGTGTTCGTCAGCGTGTAAAAATTAACTCAGCAGCGCAGCTTCAGCTGTCGAGCCATTCCAGTAAATAATAAATATACTGGCCTTCGGACGATTTTGACGGGCCGCTGACACGCGCGGCGTACTTGTTATTGTCCGGGTCGGCGTCATCCAGTGCATCGGCAGCGCAGGGTTTTATTTCGACACAGCCTGCAGGAAAGCGGTTGCGACTACGGCGCGGCACATACACCACGGCAAAGGCGATGCCAGATGCTGTGCCTTCAGGATCGGGTGGAACCAGGCCGCGCATCGTCAGTCGTGCCCGGCTAGTGCCGGTTCATCTTGTCTGCGTAGGTCATGCCCAGTGCGGACACCACGAAAGTCATATGAATGATGACATACCACATCAGTTTGTCGTTATCGATATTCTGCGCGTTCATGAATACTTTGAGCAGATGGATCGACGAGATTGCAACAATCGAAGCGGCCACTTTCTGCTTGAGTGAACCGGAGTCGAGTTTGCCGAGCCATGAGAGTTTTTCCTTGCCTTCATCGAGTTCAATCGCAGAAACAAAATTTTCGTAGCCGCTCAACATCACCATCACTAGCAGGCCGCCGACCAGTGACAGATCGACCAGGCTGAGCACCAGTAATACCATGTCGGCTTCAGTCGCCTGAAAAATTGTTGGCAGGGTATGCAGGACTTCCTGGAAGAACTTGATACCCAGCATTAAGAGGCCAAGACTGAGGCCGAGGTAGAGCGGCGCAAGCAGCCAACGGCTGGCGTACAGCATATTTTCAATAGTGCGTTCAATCATGAGACTTGTATATTAATAGTAAGAAGTACGAATGCACTATGTTAACCGAATTCCTGCGCTGAGTTTACGCATTCAATAACGGCATAATAAGTGCTTCGAGGTGATCAGCACGGCCAAACGACACATTGCGTAGCACGCCCTTGCGGTCGATTACAATGGAGGATGGTGTGCCCTGCAGGCCATAGCGCTCGAAGGTATGCGCGTGATGGCTTTTGCTGTGCAGGTAATCACTGGCGCGTGTCCAGATCAGCTGCTGGCGGTCAGCGGGCAGGTCCGCATAGTCCGCTAGCTGGCTGTCAATAAAACGCTGGATCGCCTCGTCGGTGACGGTTTCGCGATTTTCACTTAAAAGGTCCATGGCTATCGGAAACGGCAGGGCGTAATCGAGTTTATCGCCTTGTAACTGCCCGGCAGCCCCCAGCTGTCTCAGCGGTTCGCCGGTCAGTTCGCCAGTCTTCACCAGACGTTTGAGGTTTTCCAGTGTATTAATGTCAAAGTTTTCAAATGCAGTGGCAAGGCCGATGACATGCAGCCCCTGCTGCGCGTAAGTTTTATGCAGATGTACGACTTCGGGTAATGCGTGCACAAAACAGCCGGTGCAGTTCAGCTGGAACACTTCGACCAAAACAACCTTGCCGTGTAAATCGTGCAGGCGGGTGGCTTCGCCCTGCACCCAGGCGGAAATCTCGAGTTCTGGCGCGGCGTGTCCAATGATGGCCTGTGATTGCATACGTGTGCTGGCGGTATACGCTGTAGAATTGCGCTATGAGTGAAAAAACCGATTATACCGATCTTGGCCCGGACCTGATATTGCAGGCCATCGATGCCTGCGGCTATGAAACCAGCGGCCGCATGCTGGCGCTGAACAGTTATGAAAACCGGGTCTATCGCGTCGAGCTGGAAGCCGGCAAACCCCTGGTGGCCAAGTTTTATCGTCCGCTGCGCTGGAGCAATGAAGCCATTCTCGAAGAGCACGCGTTTGCGCACGAAATCGCGGAGGCTGAAATCCCGGTAGTGCCGCCGATGGTGGTGCAGGGCAAAACCCTGCAGCATTTCGAAGGCTATCGTTATGCGCTATATCCGTTACAGGGCGGGCGCTGGCCGGAGCTCAACCAGCGTGACGACCTGGTCTGGTGCGGGCGTTTTATCGCGCGTATCCACGCGCTTGGCAGGCAGGGTGAATTCAGGCAGCGCAATACCATCAGTATTGCGCGCATGGGCATCGAAGCATCGCACTATCTACTGGCGCAGAAATTCATCCCGGCGTATCTCGAAGACGCCTACCAGTCACTGGCGCAAGACCTGGTGAATACCATCGAGCAGTGTTTTGCCCGTGCCGGCAGGTTCCAGACATTGCGCATCCACGGCGATTGTCACCGCGGCAATATACTGTGGACCGATAACGGCCCGCATTTCGTCGACCTCGACGATTGCTGCACCGGTCCGGCGGTGCAGGACCTGTGGATGTTGCTGGCAGGTGATCGCAATGAAATGACCGGACAGATGTGTGATTTGCTCGAAGGCTATAACGAATTCATGGAATTCGATGAGCGCGAACTGCACCTCGTCGAAGCCCTGCGCAGTTTGCGCATGATGCATTACGCGGCATGGCTGGCGCGGCGCTGGGAAGATGCAGCGTTCCCGCAGGCCTTTCCCTGGTTTAATACCACGCGTTACTGGGAAGACCACGTGCTGGAGCTGCGCGAGCAGTTGTCGAGAATGCAGGAACCGGTGCTGGTGGTGTGATATGTGCGGACGATTTGCCGCTTACAATAAAAAATCCATCGACGAACTTCTCGATGAGCTGGGACTTGAAATCAGCGAGTCACAATTTTCATCGCGTTATAACGTGGCGCCCGCTGCTGCGATCAGCGCTGTGATACAGCAACAGGCGCCGGCCATCGCCAGCATGACATGGGGATTGCAGGCAGAATGGATGAAAACCAGCGGCATGCAGCCGATGATTAATGCACGCGCCGAGACCATCCATGAGAAAGCGTCATTTAAGAACCTGATTCAACGCACGCGCTGCGTGATTCCGGTAAACGGATTTTATGAATGGAAGCGGCTGGGCCAGAAAATCCGCAAGCCGGCGAGCGAGAAACAACAGCAGAACAAGGGCAAGCGTAGTTTTTACTTCCATGCTGGCGCGTTTCCCTCGCTGGCGCTGGCAGCAATTTACCAGCAAGATGCCGCTGGCAAGTTGCAGGCATGCATTATAACTACCAGTGCAAACAAGCTCATGGCGCCAGTGCACGATCGCATGCCCGTGGTGTTGTCGCCACAGAGCATGCGTGACTGGTTGTTGTCAGAAGATCAGGCGCAAATCGATTCCCTGATGCAGCCCTGTCCCGATGACTGGCTACGCTGTATTGAAGTTTCATCCTATGTCAATAATTCACGCAATGAAGGTGCACGCTGCATCGCCCCGCTGCGCACGATATAATCAGCGGCAAACTCTGTAAGATACAAAAAATATCAGGATGACCCATGAAAATCACTATTATCAGCGGTAGCCACCGCAATCCTTCGCAAAGCGAAAAAGTCGCGCGTCATGTCGAAAAAACCCTGCGTACTGAAAACAAGGCTGATACCTGGTTTTTTACGCTGGCGGACAATCCGCTGCCGTTATGGGACCAGAGCCTGTGGGAAGATAACCCGGAGTGGAACCAGCGGCTTGCGCCCATCAGGGAACAGTTGAACTCATCAGATGGTTTTGTCATTGTGTCTCCCGAGTGGCACGGCCAGGTGCCGGCGGGATTGAAAAATTTCTTCCTGCTGTGTAACCGTTTTGAAGTGGGGCACAAGCCGGCATTGATCGTAGCGGTATCGAGTGCGGATGGTGGTGCATACCCGGTGGCAGAGCTGCGCATGAGCAGTTACAAGAACAACCGCATTTGTTACATACCCGAACAGATTATTGTGCGCAATGTCGAAAAAGTTCTGAATGAAAATACAGCGGATAATGATGCAGCTGCAGACGGTTATTTTCGCGAACGTATCAGTTGGGCGTGTGAAGTATTGCTGGGTTATGCAGAAGCATTAAAGCCGATGCGAGAGAAAGTCAAAGTGCACCATGACAAATTTGGTAATGGTATGTAACAACCGGCGTGGCTTTTTGCGGCTGGTAACCGGCAGGATAGATAATTGATCTAAAAACAACAAGATGAAGCGCTGTTCACGCGCTGGTCAGGGTGCAGTGATTGGTTTTTGACAGTGGATCGCTAGTGTGAAAACGACTGGCTTGATATATATCAATATACTTTGTGCGGTTTTAGCTACCATAGCTGTCGAACATTGATTGCGGGGTATTTTATGCTGCAGGGCGATGATCGCATCATACTCGGGAACGTGGCCAAGGTTGTCTTCGTATTGATTGTGATTATGTGCATCCTGATCGTAACAGCTAATTACCTGGCTTAATTGTTCATTCCCCCCAGTGAAAAAGGGAGGTGTCGCAAGGCATCTCCCTTTTTTTATCCTTATCGCCGGTGCTAGTTTTAAGCAATATCACTGGTTAGAATCCGATGATGGATAAAACCGCGCTAGCCATCACCTTTTTAATTGCCGCTGTTGCAGCACTCCTGGCTGTATTAGAGCTTATATATGGTGGCCAGCATGGCTGCTGAGGGTTTATCCTGATCACTCACATTGCGTGATGCCGGCGTCATCGTGGGCACCCGCTGAAAACCGGTTTTTGGGTGTGCCGCGCCATGAAATTCGCAATATACTCAGTAGCTTAGATTACACGGCGAGCCATTGCGGGAGTGCACGCAGGGCGAAAAATACACATAAGCTGTTGATTTATGCGGGGGCTGAAAACAGGTTACCAGGCCAGCAGCGGTAAGGTGATATTTCTTAGCCATTGCAGGCTTAATTTGTTAAGGTGTTCGCCGATTTTCGAAAAATTCCTACGGTAAATATTGTGCAAATTGAAAACAACAAAGTAGTCACCCTGAATTACACCCTGAAAGACAACGATGGCAATATTCTGGACAAGTCCGATGACGGTACGTTTGTTTACCTTCATGGCGCCATGAATATCATCCCTGGCCTGGAAAACGCGCTTGCCGGCAAAGCAAGCGGTGATGATTTGAGCGTCAGTGTTTCGCCGGAAGAAGGTTATGGAGTGCGCGATGATAGTCGTGTCCAGCAGGTTCCGAAAAACATGTTTGAAAATGGCAGCGATATCCAGATCGGCATGCAGTTTCACGCGCAGGGCCAGAATGGTGAAGTGCTGGTGGTGACGGTTGCCGATGTGCTTGAAGAAGAAGTGGTGGTTGACGCCAATCACCCGCTGGCCGGCAAAGAGCTGAATTTTGACGTCACCGTGGTAGAAATTCGTGATGCCTCGGCTGAAGAGCTGGAGCACGGCCATGTACACGGTCCGGGCGGCCATCAACATTAACTAGTTGCTTTAGCGTGTAATAAACAGCCCCGCATGTCGGGGCTTTTTTGTTTTTTGGCTTCGCTTTTTGGTGCATACTGCAACAGTATGCACTGTGTCAGTGCGTAAGGTGGCTATGGTCGGGCTTGCCTGGCCCGGTAAACAGGCATTGAATTTACGGCACGGAAGTTGCAACTTTATCAACGTAATTCATTCATATGCCCGGGTATTCCCATACTAATAAATAAACCTGGCGGGGTACATTATGCTCGGATTGCTCAAAGAAAAAATTGCCTCACAGCGCCTGACGCTACAAAAGCTTCTGGGTGAGCGCATGCAAAAAACCTGTGAACGCATCAGTGGGATTATGGACAATCGCGATGCGCTCGAAATGCTGCTGCTCGATGAAATAGTTAACATGGCATTTTGCAAACATTTGTATGTGCTCGATGCCAATGCGGTCCAGGTCACGGCCAATATTACCCGCGAAGGCAGGGATGTTACCCAGTTCGAGCGTGACCGCTCCGAGCGTGGTTACATGCAGGGCATCGTCGGCATCACCGATTTCAGGTTGTCTGAGGCCTATATCAGCAAGAACAAGAAACGCCCATCGTTGACCGCGGTTCATGTCATCAGGAACAGCGGCGGCGAGTTGCTTGGGTTCCTGGGTGCGGATTACGATATCCGTGAACTGCCGCATACTGAATTTCTTTACAAGCAGTCGTCCGACTGGCAGCAGATGAAAGGTGATCCTTCGATTCGCCAGGGGCTGTTTTCACAGCAGCGCGTTGAAAGTGTTATTGACAAAAATATTGATAATGTCATGTCATTGATGCAGGAGCTGATTATCGAGCACGGTGTGTTTCATGGCAAAATACATTTCTCCAGTAATCGCGCGACTGTCTGGCTTTACAATGACCCGTATAATTACCGTCTGCTGGGTATGGAGGAACTGATTGACCCCAATATCGTTCTTGCCTACCCGCGTCAGCCGTATCCCGATATTGCCACCGTGCCGCGGGAAACAATCCCGCTGATCTTTGACCAGTTAAAATTACTGCGCTTTGCCGACGAGAACATTTATCTGCGTTCAGGTTCGCTCAATATCTCCAACGGCATGGTCGGACTGAATTTTTCCTGCGATGGTTCGCACTATATGCATTACACAGAGTTTCTTGAAAAAGACATGAACTTCTGGTTTGGGAGAGTCAGTATATGTGCAGACTAGTATTTGCCGGTGCATAGGTAGACAGGAAAACTTCCACGTACAAACGCCTGCTCCGTGTGTCGCTGCGAACCGAGTGATTTTATCTGGCTACTACCGCGAGCTTGAGCGGGCATGGTAGAACAGCCGCTGCTGTAGCATGGTGTTGTAATAAAAATAATATTTTGATCTCATCTATTCGCATTTATAATGAAAATTATACGGGAGGTAGAAAACTGCTTGCAGTTTGTTAGTGTTTTATGAAAGAGAATAACGAGCTTGAAACAATATTTTATGTGGACGATTCAGAAATTCATGGCAAAGGCCTGTACGCCAGGGTGAGTATCGAGCCGGGCGATTACCTCGGAACCTATGACGGCCCCGCAGTCGAAGCTGACGGCATGCACGTACTCTGGGTTGAAGAGGATGATGGCAAGTGGTGCGGGCGTGACGGTCAAAATATATTGCGCTACCTCAATCATAGCGAAGAGCCTGTCGCTGAATTCAACGGGTTCGATTTATATGCGCTGAAACCCGTTGAGCCCGGCATTGAAATTACCATTCACTATGGTGAAGAGACATGATTGAAACTGGTGCACGTTAATGCCAGTAATCGGTAACTACTGCGTGATGTATTTGAAGCCATGTTAAGAAAATCGCAGCCCGAGACAGTTGAGGCCGATAATGTAATGCCAACGTTTTATATTAAAATCAGTGATAACCCGGGACGTGGCACCTGGTGCGCGGCTTAAATCAAAAATCCACCGGCAAATAAAAAAACACAAACCGTCCGGCTTCGATATCCACTTTAAGCGTTGAGCCATGATACAGGCCGTAATCAACATACCCGGGGACTCCGCTTTCTGCATGACATTCGCTGGCATGTTGCGGGGATTCGAAATCGCGGTCGCGATCATACCAGGACAACATCATGTATGAGCCGAGTTTTTCGTCGGCCACACGGTTGGCCAGGTGCATGGCATCACGATAATCGCGAAGAGTCGGTGTTGGGGTTAACTCGACAATTTCAACGCCTTCGTACGAAGGTGGTGACATGTCGCAATGTGATCCTGAGTTCGAAGAGTCATTCTGCATTAGTGTCGGTAAAAGCCACGTGGGTATCAATGCGCGCACTTGCGGGCAGGTTTTTCGATACCGGGCATTGTTTCATACGGCTGATAATATATTCAATGTCTTCCCG
>JBATHJ010000668.1:0-7102 GCA_049666625.1 Gammaproteobacteria bacterium
CCATGGTGATGCAGCACTGACCAAAATATCAAAAACTGCGAACACCTCTAAGACATACCCTTCAATTCTCGAAACAGATCGAGGTAAGCGCCTGGTTGAAAAGTTTATTGATGGACTGCCCGGTACTTTGAAAGAGATTAATACCGCACTGGCGAAGCGTGACATTGAGTCACTCAAAGATATTTTTCACCAGTTAAAAGGTGTCGGTGGCAGTCTTGGTTTTCCGCTGGTGACTCAGCTGGCAACCGATATTGAATCGCCACTGGCAAACAAAGACTTCGATAGAATTAAAAACAAGACCAACGAGTTAAACAGGCTGTACGCTCAAATAAGCAACCCCGTTTAATCATGACAACTGCGCCATAGTCGCAGCGCATCCAGTGCCTGCACTATGCCAGCAACATATCAGTCGCCAAACCCGACCTGGAACACGGTTTCCATATCCGGCCTGAGGCTACAGCTTCCGGTACCATACAAAGTTATACTTTTTCCCGTTGCGGAAGACGTGATCAGCAGGGTCAATAGTGCCTTGCCCTGCTCAGTTTCGGTATTAATCGCCCAGTATCCCGAGGTCGCACAGGCGGGCCTGTCATTGTAGTTTCCATCCATACTGACATGACTAGGATTCTGGAACGGCGGTGCATAATCCCTGCCTGACACAAACAGTTTTTGAACTACACCAGACTGGTCTCCGGCAAAGGCATGGCTGCTGGTAACAAGCAAAAATATTATGAGCAATGGTTTCATTTGTGTCTCTCTTATTTCCACATCAGAATATACAGGCAATTCAGGTCCGTTTTGTTATTGATTGATAGCGGCGGCTTGCTCATCTGCAGTCGCCGTGACCATACCGCGCATGTGCATGGCCTCGATATAACGCTCGGTGATATCACTCGACAACATGCGTTCAAGGCGCACATCGATCACGTAGACCTTGATCACCAGCCGCAGCAGGAAACCAAAATCATAACGTGACTCCACCACTACGTTGATCGGTTTTTTCAAATAGGTATAGGGTGACGCAATCGCGGCTTCGATTGCCAGCATGCGCGCATCATGTACTGGCACGGTTTGCGGCAGGTCGATATTTACCACCACCATTTCCGACAGTTCACCGTTGTTGGAATTGGCCACGGCATTTTCCAGTACGACCGAGTTCGGCACCATCACCACGTTATCATCCAGCGTGCGGAGCATGGTCACGCTAAGGTCGAGGCGAATCACTTCGCCGTAGTAACCACCGAATTTCACCATGTCGCCGACCCGGAACGGCGGATTGAATATCATCATCACCCCGGCGAGCAGGTTACGCACACCGCCCTGCGCCGCAAGACCGATGGCGAGGCCGAGGGAACCGAGCACGGCGAATACAATTGCCTGCGGCGGCTGGATAATGCCAAAGACTATATACAACATACACAGCACCCAGATACTGATGCGAATCACCGGGTATACCTGCCCCATTTGCAACCGATAGCGCGGAAAACGCGTCATCATCTGCTGCAAACCAAAATGCAGCATGCGCAGCAGCACCCAGGTCAGCAGCAATACCAGCGCGACCTGGAACAACCGGGAGACGGAAAGTAATTCAGTGAGCAGCTCGACGTGTTCTTCTTGCATGGCTAGTAGAGATAATTGGTGCTGGTGAGATAACGGCTGATCACTTCTGAATATACCGGTACCAGTCGGTAGCCGGTTTCGTGGTCAGTTTGGTCCTTGTCGAGCAGGCACTGCTGGTAAAGACGCTCCAGCAGCAACCAGCTTTGTTCGTGGCTGGTGCGGAACAACGCGCGATGATCATCGATGGTCATGCTGCCGTGCACCGCGACTTCCGCCAGGGTAAACAGCTCTTCCCTGATCAGGCTTTTGAGCGCGGTAAAATCCAGCGCCGCGCCACGTTTCATATCCAGCTGCTTGTTGTCAGGGTTGACATGCAGAGCACCGAGGTAATAGAAAAAGGCAAAATCAGGCTTGCCATTGCTGACTTTGTACAACGTGGGCATCTCAGCTTCAAGATCGTCCGGCAGCTCTTTATCACCACCATCCATGGCAGAATTAAGCGCAACACCCGACATCTGCTGGCGCAGGGCGAGACACTGGTCGAGCTCGGGCGCGCTGAGCATGCCAAGTTCGATGCGATCAGTAAAATAGCGGTCCGCGTGGTAGACATACGTCAGCCGCCACCAGGCGTATTGCTCGCAGCCGAGGATCCACAGGTGACGTTGCTGCGTGGCTACCATTACCGCACCGAAGATTCGAATGGCTTCGTGCGCCCCCATCACCCGGCAGGTCAGGTAATGGCCGTTATCAATCGCGAACACGCTCGCCGGTAGTTCATCCAGGCGTTCGAGTAATTCATCGACGCTGGCTGCGGGCTGTTCGAAGCCGGCGATTTCGCTCAGCATCGCCAGGGTATCGCTGGTGTCGTAGGGCCTGCGCTTAAGTTCTGCGTAACGAAAAGCGCCGCGCTTGCCAACCAGTGGTTCCAGCTGGCGTAAAAACGAAGACAGGCCACAACCCTGCGGCCCGGTCACGGCAATCATCGAACTGTGCCCCGCGCGCCACAGCTCTAACGCCGAAGTGATTCGTTGCAACTGCGCCTCGCGCCCGATGAAGCGCGCATCACCCGCCGCCAATGGCGCAACCGTGAAGGCCTGCAATAGCGCCTCGGGCAAAGCCTTTTCCTTGTAATACCGCGCGCGCCGCGCAGACTGCGCCAGGCAAAGGTCAGTGAGAATCTTGATAGACTCGGCATGCTCGGCAGCACGCAGGCCAAGCAGCTGTAAACCCCGCTGATACAGCCGAACAAACGCCGCTGCGAGTGAAGAGATAATAGATTTTTGCGCCGGGTCAGACATGATTAGCGTGGATTATAGAGAATTTAGCCATGATGTGTGCGGCTATCGGGTTCGACGATATTGATTCAGCAGGAACCTGGACGCACGGCTGTAAAACAGACGGCATAGTTAGCTTAAAGCGACATAACAACCTGGGTCAGAAACTGGTACCTGGCCCGGGTTATTTTTTTCCAGGTATTCGTATTATATCTCGTAATTCTGTGACCAGGTTCAAGCTTGCTGATGCAGTTCAGCAGTAGTATCGTAGTCTACATATATCTGACACGGAGGTATCACCCATGCGGTATTTCAAATTGTTGCGCATTCAACTCAGCACAATTGTGCTGGTCACTACACTTGCTGTACCAGGTTACAGTTTTGCGCTGTTACTACCCGCGGTTCAGGCCGCACGCGAAGCGCCAAGAGAATCCAGCATGGACATACCCGGCATCGGCGCTTTTGATGTCGCCAGCATCGGTGGAATGCCGGTATTAACGCTGGATTACCTGCTGGATAGCATTGATATTGCACCGGGTGAAACTGCCACCATCCCCACTGAACTGATTGCACTTGATTTGCGCAGTCTTAACCCGGTCGAAATCAGCGGCAGTTTTTTCGATGTGTTCATCGAATACCATCCACCGGACCCTATCATCCCGTCTGACTTTGTGATCAAGCTGGAGTCTGAATCTGAAGGTAGCTTCGACGTCTTCTTCGATATCGATATCGAAGTGAAACTGGTCGATGTGCTCGAACCATCCAGAGTAACCGGCTTTATACACAACGGCGTGCTCGGCCTGTCGGGTAACTGGCATATAGAAAAAGATATGTTTGTGATGGATAACCCGATCATTGCCAGCGGCCTGATCGACGGGCAATTGTCTACCGTACCGGTACCTGCGGCGGCATGGTTGTTTATCTCCGGCGCGCTGTGTATTGGCGGAATTGCCCGGCACAGAAAATCTGGCATCCAGCCAGGTTGATCCTGGCCGCTGGATTAACACCAGGGCATACTAGATAAATCATCCGCTGCAATGCGCGTTGATTCGTGTACGGTACAGGCTATTTAAAGCCAGTGCGATCATTAAACGACACAGGGTCCCTGCGCTTGTTAAGTGCATTCGCCATGGCAATGCGCTGGTTCTTGCGGCCCAGCAGGCGCAATTGCGTCAAGCGCTCCCACAACAACGCTGCGCGCGTGTCTTTTTTCCAGGTTTTTTTGAACAGGTATTTAGACGCCGCAATTGCATCCGGACTTTTTTCACAAATGGTTTTGGCCAGTGCTTCAGCGTCGGCAAGCGGGTCCTCGCTGAGCTTGCTGATCAGGCCGTAGTCCGCGCCTTCTGCTGCGCTAAACGTGCGACCTGTCATGGTCAGTTCCTGCGCAATGTCGACACGCGTCAAACGCGACAGCGTCACCGTGCCACTCATATCGGGAATCAATCCCCATTTCATTTCCAGGATGGACAACGAAGCCGTTGGCGTTGCAATACGGTAATCACAGGCGAGGATGATTTGCATACCACCCCCCAGGCAGTTGCCATGCACAACCGCAATCACCGGTATCGGCAGGTCACGCCAGCAGTGCGCGGTACGCTGGAACATGTTGTCCTTGCGCCAGGGCAGCCTGGCAAAAAATCGGGGAATCATCGTCGGCGTTTTAGACACCGCGGAAAAATCCAGCCCTGCGCAAAATGATGGCCCTGCACCTTTTAATATCACGCAGCGAATACTGCGGTCTTTGCGAATTCGCCGGGCGGTTTTCACCAGCTCTATAAACATCTGCTGGTCCAGGCCATTGTGTTTATCGGGCCGGTTGAGCGTCACGTAGGCAATTTTGTTTTTAACGTCCAGCTGTACCCGGGCTTGATCGGTCATGTTTCAAATCCTGTTGTAGATGCTGTGGCAGATATCATTACACATCTGATCTGAAGTCATAGGCATAATAGCTGGCGGAATGATTATTATTAAACTCTCTTGCGTGGTCGATCTATGTTGAATCTCTACGCCCCCGTTAATTATTCACGTGTGATTGCATGACGTAAATTCATGTTTTCACACAAAACTCAAACATTCGAAACATCAGGCTTGTGTCGCACTTGCAAGTCCACGACAATGCGCACTCCTGAACAGCAGTTACGGTATCGATTTGGATAATAACGACTCACCAGTGTCCCTTGCAGCGATTGATCTCGGCTCGAACAGTTTCCACATGATCGTCGCCACTTTGCAGGACGGCCAGATCCAGGTGCTGGATCGAATCAAGGAACCGGTACGCCTCGCATCAGGCCTGACCGACGATCACAGCCTCGACGCCAAAGTCGCAGAACGTGCCATCGAATGCCTGCAGCGCTTCGGTCAACGGGTGCGCGATATCAGCCCGGAAAACCTGCGCGCGGTCGGCACCAACACGCTGCGCAAGGCTGACCGCTGTGTTGGTTTTATGGACCAGGCGCAGGGCGCGCTCAATCATTCCATCGAAGTTATCTCCGGCATCGAAGAAGCACGACTCATCCACCTGGGGGTCGCGCACAGCATGCCCGATGATGGCGGCAAACGCCTGGTGGTCGATATCGGCGGCGGCAGCACCGAGCTCATCATCGGCGAAGGCTACGATCCGATCCTGCTGGAAAGCCTCTACATGGGCTGCGTTAACCTGAGCCAGGAATATTTCAGCGATGGCAACATTAGCAAATCCGCCATGCGCAAAGCCATGCACAGCGCACGCATGGAGCTCGAGCCCATCAAACGCCGTTACCGCAACCTTGGCTGGAACCTGGCGATCGGCTCGTCCGGCACCATCCGCGCGATCCGCGACGTGGTCAGACAGGCTGGCTGGAGCGACAACGGCATCACCGCAGAATCACTCAAGACCCTGCGCAACACCATGATCGAACTCGGCCACACCGATGCCCTGCAACTGGACGGACTGAGCGAAAGCCGCCGAAGCGTGTTTGCCGGCGGCGTGGCCGTGCTCAGCGCCGTGTTCGACGCACTGGACATCAGCCGCATGCTGTACTCGACAGGCGCGCTGCGCGAAGGTGTTATCTACGACCTGGTAGGCCGCCTGCATCACCATGACATGCGCGAGACCACCGTCATCGCGCTGGCCAACCGTTACCAGGTTGACCTGCGCCAGGCGCAACAGGTGGAAGCCACCGCCCTGCACCTGCTCAAGCAGGTCGAAGAAGCGTGGGAACTCGATACTGAAACAGCGACACAATGGCTGCACTGGGCCAGCTACCTGCACGAGATCGGCCTGGTCATCGCACACAGCATGTACCATAAACACGGCGCCTATCTAATCGAACATTCCGACCTGCCCGGATTTTCACAACGCGATCAGCGCCTGCTGTCGCGCCTGGTACTGGCACACCGCCGCAAACTCAAACAAAGCATACTGGAAGAACTGCCGGAATCAGTCCGCGGCATCAGCCTGAAACTGATGGTGCTGTTACGCCTCGCAGTCATTCTCAACCGCGACCGCTCGGAAAACGCATTGCCCGATTTCAGAGCGACATGCGAAGCCGACAAGCTTATCCTGAAATTCCCGGAAGAATGGCTGCACAACAACCTGCTCACCGTCACCGGGCTGGATGCCGAACGCAAGATATTAAAAGGGCATGGGTTTAAATTGCGGTACGAGTGAGACCGGGAAAATCGAAAGTACAAAGTTGCCTGGTGAACTGGATTATGAAGAAATCACAATTGTGGTTAATTAATAACCCCTCCGTCAACTTTTTCGCAAGTGCTTCACCTTATTGCTGATTAGGCATCTGCATCAGTTCTGAGACTTCCAGCGAACCGCCGATTTCGAGAAATGGACAGGCCTGCGCGATCGCTACAGCCGAATCAATCGAGTCTGCCTTAATAATACTGAACCCGGACATTGCGCTGCTGCCACCCTGCCTTACAGTGCCATCAGGGCTGACAGTACAGGTATCCTTTAATGGAATCGTAGGGGTAATAACCGCATCACCGAGCGAAGCCAGCCACTCCATATATTTGTCGAAATGTTTTTGTGCCTTAGCAGAATCAGACGGATGATCGCCGCCCAGATAAACAAACACGTACTGCGCCATGGTATGTCCCTTGTTAGCTAAAATTCAGTACATCATAGCACCAGAGGGCAATATTTAAAAAGCACCGACAACGGTCGGCCAGCCCTGGCCATCAGCTCGACCGTTAAAAAACGGGGCCATACTCGAATTAAACTCAATACTCGAACTTTACGAATACCATCAAAATTAATTCGATCTGACCCT
>JBATHJ010000669.1:0-3404 GCA_049666625.1 Gammaproteobacteria bacterium
GGACCAGGTAGAGCTTGTCGATTTCCTGGGCCGCTGCCAGCAGGTTGCCTTCGACATGCTGGCAGACATAATCCACCACGGTTTTGTCAGGCTGCATGTTGCTGGCGCTAAAACGCTGCTAGACCCACGCCGGCAGGCGGTCCGGCCCGACCGGCCAGCACTGGACCACAACACCGGCAGTTTCAATCGCCTTGAACCAGGCGGCTTTTTTACTCCCGCCATCCAGCTTACCGCTGCTGATGATCAGAACGGTATCGTCCGCCGGGCGCTCGAGATACTGCTTGATCGCCTGGCTGCCTTCACGACCGGGCTTGCCGCTGGGAATACGCAAATCGAGAATACGCCGCGAGGAAAACAGCGACAGCGTGGACGCTTCATCGAGAAAATGTTGCCACTCGAAATTTTTATCCACATCCATGACTTCGCGTTCGAGATAGTCCTGCTCGCGACACGCCGCACGAATACTGTCACTGGCTTCCATCGCCTGCAGCGGTTCATCACCGCTCACCAGGTACACCGGCAGTAATGATTTTGCCAGTGCATGTTCGAGTTGATCGGGACGAAGTTGCATACGAATCCGATTCTATTTTTTAGCGGGTGTCGCTTCTGGTGCGGGCGCTGGTTGCGGCTTGAGGGATTTGTTCGGCATCGAGAGCGGCCGGGTTGCTTGCAGCTGTTGCAATATCAGCCGCGCGGCATCGCGTTTCATGTCGCGGTAGAGCGTTTGCTCTTCGTAATCTGCACCGAGTACATTGTCAGGATCGAACAATAACTCGCGTTGCAGCTTGACCACGTTTTCCGCATCGATATGCGCGCTTTTAATCGTGTAGTAGACACTGTAATTGAGTTCATATTCGCGCGCACGCCCGCGTGAATCCACCGATATCACCCGCCGGTTTTTTTCCTGCTTGCCAATTTTAAGATGGCCCGCTGCCAGCGCGGGTGATGCTGCCAGCGCAACATCGTTGGCCTCCAGCAGGGCGAGCAATTCATTGCGTAATTCACCATCGCCGCCTTCTTGCAAATTGAGAGGCTGCAACTGCGCAGGCAATTGTGTTGCGCCGCGCAATTGAAAACCGCAGGCAGACAGCGAGACCAGCAACAACAAAGGCAAAAGAATTTTTGACATAATTAACTCGCGACTATATTGACCAGTCGGCCTGGTACAACAATGACTTTGCGTACGGTCTTGCCGTCCAGGTGCTGAATAATTTTTTCGTCAGCGCGCGCTGCAGCTTCAACGCTGTCATTGTTTGCATCGACCGCGATCATGATCTTCGAGCGCAGCTTGCCATTCACCTGCACCACCATTTCGATTTCATCACGCGCCAGCGCAGCGTCATCCCAGCCTGGCCATGCCTGTTCGGCGACCAGGCCTTCGTGACCGAGATCCTGCCACAACTGCTGGCAAATATGCGGCACAATGGGTGACAGCATCAGCACCACGGCATCAACGGCTTCGCGCATCACTGCCCTGCCCTGCGCACTGGTATCTTCGAAGCGCGACATGTCATTGATGAGTTCCATGTTGGCGGCAATCGCAGTGTTGAAAGTATAACGCCGGCCAATATCATCGCTGACCTTGCTGATGGTTTCGTGCAGTTTGCGACGCAGGTCTTTCTGCGCATCATCGAGTGAACCGGCATCGAGCGATTCTGATGAGTCAAGATTAGACTGCACGAGTTTCCACAAACGTTTAAGAAAACGCGAAGCGCCTTCGACACCGCTGTCGGCCCATTCGAGCGACTGTTCGGGCGGCGCGGCAAACATGGTGAACAGGCGCACGGTATCGGCACCGTATTGTTCGATCAGGCCCTGCGGGTCAACCGTGTTGCCTTTCGACTTTGACATCTTGGTGCCGTCTTTCAGCACCATGCCCTGGGTGAGCAAACGCGTAAACGGTTCATTCGAATCGACCAGGCCTTCGTCGCGCATCAGCTTGTGGAAAAAACGCGCATATAATAAGTGCAGTACGGCATGTTCGATACCGCCGATGTACTGGTCGACCGGCAGCCAGTGCCGGGCGCGCGCATCGAGCATGGCGTTCGCATCGGGACAGGTAAAGCGCGCGTAATACCAGGAGGATTCGAAAAAAGTATCGAAGGTATCGGTTTCACGCTCGGCCTTGCCGCCACAGCTCGGACACGTGGTTTGATAAAACTCGGGCATCTGCTTGATGGGCGATCCGACGATTTCACCAAATTCCACGTCTTCGGGTAATACCACCGGCAGGTCTTCATCGGGCACCGGCACGGTACCACAATGTTTGCAGTTGATTACCGGGATCGGCGTGCCCCAGTAGCGCTGGCGCGATACGCCCCAGTCGCGCAGGCGAAAATTCACCTGGGTTTCACCCTTGCCGATGGACTTCAATTTTGCAGCAATGGCGCCAAATGCCTCGGCTGAAGTCATGCCATCAAACTCGGCGGAATTTTTTAACACGCCTTTGTCGACATAGGCCGCTATGTCCACCGTAACATCACTGCCGTCGGCGGGATAAATCACCTGCTTGATCGGCAAATCATATTTTTGTGCAAATTCATAATCACGCTGGTCGTGCGCTGGCACGCTCATCACTGCGCCCGAGCCGTAATCCATCAATACAAAATTGGCGACCCATATCGGCACGGGTTCACCGCTCAGGGGATGCACGGCATTAAAGCCCGTGGCCATGCCCTGCTTTTCCATCAGGGCCATTTCAGCTTCGGCGACACCGGCGTGTTTGCACTGCTCGATAAACGCTGCCAGCGCCGGGTTCGATTTTGCCGCCTTGCTCGCCAACGGGTGCTCGGCCGCCACCGCGACATAGGTCACCCCCATCAGCGTGTCGGGCCGCGTGGTGTATACCGATAATGCCGTGCTGTCACTGCCCGACGCTTCGGCAGAAACTTCATTCGTGGCATCGATGTCAAACTGCAGCTGCACGCCCTCGGAGCGACCGATCCAGTTGCGCTGCATGGTGCGCACTTTTTCCGGCCAGTGTTCCAGCGTGTCGATATCGTTGAGGAGTTCTTCGGCGTAATCGGTGATTTTCATAAACCACTGCGCGATTTCGCGGCGCTCGACCACGGTATCGCAACGCCAGCATTTACCGTCGACCACCTGCTCGTTAGCAAGCACGGTCTGGTCGTTGGGGCACCAGTTGACGCCCGCGGTTTTTTTATAGGCCAGACCTTTTTTCATCAGCCGGGTGAACAGCCATTGTTCCCAGCGGTAATACTCCGGTTTACAGGTGGCAAGTTCACGGTCCCAGTCATAACCAAAACCGAGGCGCTTTAGCTGATCGCGCATGTAATCGATATTGCTATAGGTCCAGCGTGCCGGTGGCACCTTGTTTTTCATCGCGGCGTTTTCCGCCGGCAGGCCGAACGCATCCCAGCCCATCGGTTGCAAAACATTTTTGC
>JBATHJ010000670.1:0-7814 GCA_049666625.1 Gammaproteobacteria bacterium
CGCTCAGGCCGGGTATCGCCTGCATTGCGTTTTGCGACCAGCACCTTCATGCCGAATGCCTGCGCCACATTTGCCACGGCTTTTCCCAGCTCACCGTAACCAATGATACCCAGGGTCAGCCCCTGCAATTCACGTATCGGGTGATCGAGCAGACAGAAAAATTCGCTTTGCGACCATTGGCCGCTATGCACATCGTGCTGGTACTGCTGCAGCCTGGTGGTCAGGGCCAGCAACAGGGCGAACACATGCTGGACCACCGAAGGCGTGGCGTAGGCGCGTGCATTGCACACGCTGATACCGGCATCGGTGGCAGCAGCCAGGTCGATATTGTTAACCCCGGTGGCCGCGGCACAAATCAGTTTTAAATTTTTTGCAGACGCCAGGTTATGCGCATTGAGCACTACCTTGTTGACAACTACCACGTCCGCCGTTGCAATTGCGTCCGCCACGTCTTCAGCACGGGTGTTATTGCGCCATTGCCAGTTCGGGATGAGGCGTTCGAGCACCGACACATCCAGGTCGTCCGGGTGCACCGATGCATAATCCAGAAACACGGCGTGGCCTAACTGCATGACAATCCCCGGTGGCTGCTGTGAAGTTTCAAGCTGTATGCCAGGCGAATGCGTTTACACCCTGAATCAGATTTCGGACATTTCAAAATCAGACTTGCCGGCACCACACTCGGGGCAGGTCCAGTCTTCGGGTACATCCTGCCAGCGGGTGCCCGGCGCAAGGCCGTGTTCCTCGTCACCGGCTGCTTCGTCATATACATATGCGCATACCAGGCAGGTCCATACCTTGTATTCTTCATTTTCTTCTACACTTTCAGCCACGCTTCACTCCGGATAAAAATTTAACCAGCGCAATATTTTACACACATGGCTGAAATAAAAAGCACAATCATTACTTGCTATCAACGCCGACATACATAAACTGTGCGCATGAACTCAAGCACGCTCCCGGTTATTCTTTGCTTCTCAGGTGCCGACCCTACCGGCGGCGCGGGCATCCAGGCCGACATTGAAGCCATCGCCAGCAATGGCGGGCACTGCGCAGCCGTGGTGACCGCCGTCACCGTGCAGGACACCAGCACTGTATTTGAATTTGCGCCTATTCCTGAAGACCTGGTGATTTCACAGGCACGTGCCGTGCTGGAAGACATGCCGGTCAGGGCGATTAAAATAGGCATGATTGGCACTGCAGATAATGCCCAGGCGATCCACAGCATCCTGCGCGATTACCCCGATCTGCCCGTGGTGTACGACCCGGTGTTCAGCTCGGAAACCGATGGCCAGCTTAGCCAGCCCGACCTGATTCCCGCGGTGCGTTCGCTGATACTCCCGCTGACCACGGTGTTAACACCCAATATTCACGAGGTGTATAAACTGTCACCGGGTGCCGATACGCCGGCAGCGGCGGCACTGGGCTTACTCGAAACCGAGTGCGACTATATTCTTGTTACCGGCACCCACGGCAAAACCACCAACGTGGTGCACGCACTGTATGCCGATCACCGTGAACTGAAAACCTTCAACTACGATCGCCTGCCGGGCAAATACCATGGCTGCGGCTGCACCCTCGCCGCCAGCCTTGCCGCACTGCTGGCACAGGAAATAAATACCGTTAACGCCATTCACCAGGCACTGGATTACACCTATAAAACCCTGCTCAGGGCTCGCCAGCTGGGCATGGGGCAACAACACCCCAACCGGCTTTTCTGGAAAGAATAAGCCGCGCGACAGTTTGAACACCGACACCCTGCGCGGGCTTTATGCCATCACCGATGCAGACCTGCTTGCCGATAATCATTTTGTAGATCGCGTGGCACAGGCACTGGCGGGCGGTGCGCGCATTGTTCAATACCGCGACAAAAGCTCACAGCACGATAAACGCCGGCAGCAGGCCCAGGCCTTGCGTGCATTGTGCACCCAGCACAATGCCCTGCTCATTATCAATGATGATGTCGAACTGGCATACAGCGTTCGCGCCGATGGCGTGCATCTCGGGCTGGATGATGCCGACATAAGCGAGGCACGCGCACGTCTCGGAGCGAATGCCATTATCGGCGTTTCCTGCTACAACCAGTACCCGCTGGCAGAGCGCGCCGCCTTGCAGCACGCGGATTACATTGCCTTCGGTGCGTTTTATGCGTCGCCGACAAAACCTGCCGCAGTGAAGGCCGAAGTTGACCTGATCCTGCGCGCCAGGCAGCAGCTGGCGCTACCGGTCTGCGCGATTGGCGGCATTACCCTGGACAATGCACCGCCTCTGCTGGTGGCGGGCGCCGATATGCTCGCCGTCATCAGTGACGTCTTCGCCGCCCCCGATATCACTGCGCGGGCGCAGAGTTATGCCGCGCTGTGGTCTGATCAGCACGCCTGATATCCCCCGCTATACACTGCCACTTGTGCAGCGCCAATACAGAGCGTCAATGGCGATACTAAACCAGCGATGCTGATTCGGGGCGCACAGTCATGTAAACTTCCGCCTCCGAAATTACATCCACATCATCAAGAGTCGAGCCCGATATGAGCACCATGGCAGAACAGTTCAAGGCCGCGCAGCAGCATATTCCCGGCGGGGTTAATTCACCGGTGCGCGCCTTTCGCGGCGTCGGCGGCGACCCGGTATTTATTGCCAGCGCCCGTGGTCCACGCATTACCGACACCACCGGCAAACAGTACATTGATTATGTTGGCTCCTGGGGGCCGATGATCCTGGGCCATGCCCACCCCGAGGTAATCGCGACGGTCAAGGCGGCTGCCGACAACGGCCTCAGTTTCGGCGCGCCCACCGAGCTCGAAACCCGCATGGCTGACAAGGTCTGCGAACTGGTGCCCTCGATGGACATGGTGCGCATGGTCAGCTCCGGCACCGAGGCCACGATGAGCGCGATCCGGCTCGCGCGTGGTTTTACCGGGCGCGACAAACTCATCAAGTTTGAAGGCTGTTACCACGGCCATTCGGACTCATTGCTGGTGAAAGCCGGCTCCGGCGCGCTCACCCTCGGCGTGCCCGATTCACCCGGGGTGCCGGCGAGCCTGGCAGAGCACACCCTGACCCTGCCGTACAATAATTTGCAGGCCGTCAGCGAGCTGCTGGCACAGGTGGGCGATGAGGTTGCCTGTATTATTCTCGAGCCGGTGGCCGGCAACATGAACTGCATCCCGCCAGTGCCGGGCTATCTCGAAGGTATCCGTGAGCTGTGTACAAAACATGGCGTGGTACTGATATTCGATGAAGTCATGACCGGCTTTCGCGTCGCCCTCGGCGGCGCCCAGGCGCACTATGGCATCACCCCCGACCTGACCACGCTCGGCAAGGTGATCGGTGGCGGTATGCCGGTAGGCGCTTTCGGTGGCAAGCGCGAAATTATGGAAAAAATCGCCCCTCTCGGCCCGGTCTACCAGGCAGGTACTCTGTCGGGCAACCCCATCGCGATGAGTGCAGGCCTGAAAACCCTGGAACTGATTTCTACGCCAGGCTTCCATGACGCGCTGGCGGAAAAAGTCGAATACATGACCAATGGTGTCCTCGCCGCGGCGCAGGCCGCGGGCATTGCCATGACCTGTAACCGTGTTGGCGGCATGTTCGGCCTGTTCTTCACTGACAAACAGGTGACCAGCTTCGAGCAGGCCACGCAGTGCAACATCGAGCAGTTTCGCGCTTTTTTCCATGGCATGCTGGACGAAGGCATCTATATGGCGCCCTCAGCCTACGAGGCCGGCTTTGCTTCAAGCGCACACATGATCGACGAACTCGATGCCACCATCGAAGCCGCGAAAAAAGTCTTCGCGGGTATGCGCTGAGCACAATGCAGGCCTATATATACCGCTGCTCGCGCAAGCCCGATATGTATATCTACCTGGCCGAGCGTGATGACTTTTCGAAAGTACCCGCGGTGGTGATGAATGGCCTGGGCATCACCGAGTTTGCGATGGAGCTCGAAATCACCGAGGACCGACAACTGGCGCGGGTCGATGCCAGCAAAGTCCTGCAAAACATGAAAACCCATGGATTTCACCTGCAACTGCCCGCGCAGACGACAATCGACGAACTAATGAAGCGCATCGCCAGCGGTAAATAAGCCGTTCATCGATTAATTTACATTTTCACTACAATTTCCACACAAGCAGCCTCTGTATCTGGCTGAATTCATGGGTATAATCGAAGCTGACCTGTTGTCCGGTCAGCAGCCGCGCGCGTTACCATCTGAACACTGATGCGCGGCCTGACCTGCCAGGATGCAAACCACGCAGGCTACTAAAAACATTTAATGTATCAACAAATCGGGGTCAAAATGATTTCAGTGAGTCAACTTTTCAAGATTCTTATTATCAGTATCGTTATATCTATCCTCACCAGTGTCGCCAGCCTGCAGCTCCATGCAAATACTGGCGCCAGCCTTGCACAGAGCTTCAGCCTGATATTCGACCAGCAGAACGTAGCCATACTGTTAACAGCGTTCATCAGTATTTTTCTCGGTTGCTATCTCACCATTCTCACAATCCAGGGTGACACCGGCAGCAGGACCCGGGCCACAGATGGCCGTGAAGTCGGCACCGTTAAATGGTTTAATGCCGCCAAAGGTTTTGGCTTCATTACGCGCGATAACGGTGAAGACATCTTCGTCCACTTCCGCTCGATCCAGGGCAAAGGCCACCGCTCTCTCGGCGAAGGCCAGAAAGTGATTTTTGCGATTGCCGAGGGCGACAAGGGGCTGCAGGCGGTGGATGTGTGTAACGCCTGAGTAAATATCGACACTATGCTAAAAAAGCGGCCCCTGGCCGCTTTTTTATCGTGTAATTGATACCTGGTATCTGGAGTCAGTCCAGACATGCGCGTAACAGGTAAAGAATCTGCTATATCAGTGGAATCACGATTGATTAGAGGGATTTATGAACCAGTCATTCTGGCGCTGCTTTATCCAGCCTGAACGCAGGCTGCATATACGCTCCACCATATCCGAAATGCTCGCCATTTCGGCCATTTTATATGGTGGCGTGGCAGTGTTCGGGCTGATATCACTCAACCTGCCGACCTGGCCGGGGATCGATAGAGTCAGTATTTTAAGCTTGTGCGCGATTGCGCTCGCAATGGCTATAACTTTTTACACGCTGCGCAACGCGACCCCGCTATGGGTGGTGGTGATCCACGTCCCCCTGGGCATTGCCATCGCAGGATTTGCTATTTATTCGGCTCATGCCCCCCAGGCCAGTATTTTATCGGGCATATATATACTGGCTGCCATGTATACCTTTCATTATTTCACTCGCACCACAGCCAGTGTTATCACCTTACTCGCGATGGCAGGTTTTGCACTTGCGTTGTATAGCAACAATATTGTCGGCTGGCAGGCCGCCAGTGTGTTTTTAACCGGCTGCTGTTTTATCACTGGCGCCATAGTGCGCATAACTGTCAAGCAACTTAACAAGCTGGCGATGCACGACAACCTGACCGGCCTTTATGACCGCAGCACTATTGATGCACTGGTAAAAGAATGTATTTCAGCCCAGGGCACAAAAGGAAAAGCCAAAGTTGCCATGCTGATGCTGGACCTGAACAGCTTCAAACAGATCAATGACACCGAGGGCCATCTTAAAGGCGATGAAATACTGAAAACGGTTTCAGATGTGATTTTAGACACTATTGGAAAACGCGACTGCGCTGCCCGCTGGGGTGGCGACGAGTTTCTGATCGTGTCACCCACCGATGATGAAAATCATGTCAAAAACATGATACCTCGTCTGCAGGCATCACTGCAGGACACGATTAGTTTCGAAGCAGGCACGTCTGTCTACCAGGTGGGCGATACATTAGACACCATGACAAAGCGCGCTGATGAAGCCATGTACAGCAAAAAACGCAACCGGCGTGCCACTGACATTGCTACCGCCTGATCAGGCTATTTTTATTCTGACCACCTTCATTACTTCAAGCTCCATCCCGGCCACGACTTCTTTGCTGGGATAATACGTCAGGTTTACCCGCCGGCCTTCGACGTTTTTATACGGCTGCTTGCGTTTAAATCTGAATGGCACATCACAGCCTTCGATCATAATGGTATTTATTATCCATTCACGGGTATCACGCTGCACGTGCGAAACCACTTTCTGCAATTCAGAATGCACAAGCTCCTGGTGTTTCTTCTGTAATTTTATTGCGTCTGTTTTCATCAGAAATTGTCAATTATAAAATCAGTAAGCTGGTCAGGGTGAATGTACTCCTCAGATTGCGCGAACCGCCTTACTGAAACACCAGCATCGTGAACGGATTTTATATCGCCCGTTAAAAGCGGATGCCATGCAGGCAAGGCCTGCCCTGCATACAAACGTTTGTAGGCGCAGGTTTCAGGCAGCCAGCTCATGCCAGGCAGATTAGCCAGGTTTAACTGCGCGCACGCAGGCACTTTACTTAAGCGGTTTACATAATCACGACACCGACATTGTTCGATATCCAGCAAATGACAACTCACACTGGTGTTGTATATGTCGCCCGAGTCTTCATCTTCAATTTTTACCAGGCAACACAAGCCACAGCCGTCGCACAATGATTCCCATTCATCAGGACTCATCTGCTCGAGTGTTTTGGTTTCCCAGAATTTATTCATTTACTAATATCAGGATTAAATAAGCTGACTAATGTTAACACAGGGTGCAACCAGCAATCTCACACGAACAATTACTGCACGACAGTCTATTGAAGACCCCTGACTGGTACATACTTGCGCTCTCCCCCGCGCAGACCGGGACCCGGAGTGATTTATATCGACACAGAGAACTGGATTTAAAATTGGTATAAACTGCTGCACAAATGAGATCCAGACTACTTCGTTTATACACATCACCCACACCGCGAAACAGCAGCGCCGTGATCCAGCGCGCACTGATGTGTTCCTGTTTATGCATCCCGCAGATTTGCACTGCACAGGACGAGCCACCCTCTTCAACCGCCACCAGCAAGACTAACACCGGGGGGATCAATACCGAGTCGTCCCCTGATGCCATACCCGTTGAGACTGGCGCAGGTGGCGATATAAGAATTGAAAGAAAATATCGCACGGTCGCCGAAAGCCAGTTTGAATGGCATGCCCACCTGCTGTGGGAAAGCCGCTATGTGACCGAAGGACGCGATAACCTCTCGGGCAACAATCTTGTTTCCGTATCGTCAGAATTTGCGATTGACGAACTCAGTGTCGTGCCATGGTTCGCAACCAGCCCGTCTGCCGACTATTCTGAATTTAATTTGAATATTGTCTATGGCACCCAACTGGCACAAGGTCTGATCATTTATGCGGGTTATAACCGCATCCAGGCCAAAGATAACGGTGTGAGCGGTAATGACAATGAAATCAGCCTCGACCTGGCATACAAGTTTTCCAAACAACTTAACCTGCTGGCCAGTGTATACCACTCGTTTGATGCCGATGGCGCGTTTATAGAACTTGCAGTAAAACGCGGGCATCGCTTGAATGAAAAAACACGCGTCAGGGCACAGGCCGTACTCGGCACCAATGCCGGCTACGTCAGCGATGGCCATCACGGCCTCAACAACGTTCAGTTGCGCGCCAATATCACCTACGAACCCACAACAAAAATGGAACTTTACGCCTATAGCGGTTATAACATCGCCATCAACCGCGATGAAATACGCTATACCGGCGATGTGCTGTTAGATGATTTCTTCTGGGGTGGCGTTGGATTTACCAGTCGGTTTTAAATGTAGCAGTTCGCGGCAAAGAACTAATGACAAAGACTTTTGCCACAGAGGGCACAGAGTTCACAGAGAGTAAAAAAAGATTTTTGCCGCGAAAA
>JBATHJ010000671.1:0-1791 GCA_049666625.1 Gammaproteobacteria bacterium
TGCGCATCGCCGGTCTGCGCATCCTCGAGAGTCGTGCTCAGCTCGGCATCGCCGGTAGCACCCTGTATCCGCAGGTACAGCAGGGCAGCGGCGCGGCGACCTATGTGAATACACGCAATCATGGTGGTGTGGTGGCCGACGACAGCCAGAGCTTCGTCAGCTATCAGGCCGGCTTCAATATCGGCTGGGAACTGGATTTCTGGGGGCGCTTCAAGCGCGGCATCGAATCGGCCGACGCGGCCTTCTTCGCCTCGATCGCCGATCAGCAGGACGTCCAGGTCCTGCTCAACGCCCAGGTTGCGGATCTGTATTTCGGCTACCGCACGACTCAGCTGCGAATCGCCATCGCCAAAGAGAATGCCGCGATCCAGAAACGCAGCTTCGAGATAACCAGCAGGATCTACCAGAGTGGCGGCGATTCTGAACTGGACGTGCAGCAGGCAAAGACGCAGTACCTTGCCACCTTGTCGACCATCCCCGGTCTGGAAGTGACGCTGAACAAGACCCGTAATGCCCTGGCCACCCTGCTGGGCCGGGCGCCCGGGGACCTGCCGGAACTCGCAAGCGGGGTGCAGGATCTGCCCAGCACAAGTTCGACCGGGATCCCGGTGATACCGGCCAGCCTGCTCATGCGCCGCCCGGACATCCGGTCTGCCGCCGCCAAGATCGCGGCGCAGTCGGCCCAGATCGGTATCGCCGAGGCAGACTTCTACCCGGCGATCTCTCTTCTTGGCAGTATCGGCTGGTCGGGGTCCACGCTGGACGGCAGTCCGGACACCAGCACCCTGGGAATCGGCCCGGCGCTCAAGTGGAACCTGTTCGACCATGGCCGCATCGAGAACAATGTGCGGCTGCAGGACGCGAGGCTGCAACAGCTGATCGAGAGTTACCAGAACACCGTATTGCAGGCCGCGCGCGAGATCGACGATGCGGCCGTCAGCGCGGTGAAGACGGCCGAGCAGCAGCTCCTGCTGAACCAGTCCGTGGACGCGGCGGAGCGCGCGCTGAGTATCGCCGATACACGCTACCGCGAGGGCTATGCGGATTTCCAGCGGGTGCTGGATGCGCAGCGCTCCAAGTTTGCCCAGGCCGAGCGCGCACTGATCAATCACGGCAGTCACATCAGCGCGGTAATCGGCCTGTACAAGGCCCTGGGCGGCGGCTGGATGGCCACGCCGGTCGAGGGACTGATCCCCGAAGATACCCGGAACCGTATGCAGCAGCGCACCGACTGGGGTGATTTGCTCAGCGCGCCGCTGCCCATGAACCCGGTCAATCCATCAGCAAGCTCCGGTGCCGCCACGAAATGAGTGAGAAACCCGAACAGGAACAAACCGCCGCCGACGAATACAACGCGGAAGACAAGCCGGAGGAACGGGCCGCGGCCAGCTCCGTGAAAAAAGGCGTGCTGGGCATCCTGCTGCTGATCCTGCTCAGCCTGGTCTGGTACCTGCAGGCCGACCGCTTCACACCCTACACCAGTCAGGCGCGAGTGCAGGGCTATGTAGTGGGGGTGGCCCCCAAGGTCGGCGGCCTGGTCACCCAGGTGTGGGTGAGAAACAACAAGGAGGTGCGGGAGGGCGAGCGGCTTTTCGAGATCGATCGTTCGCAGTACGAGATCGCGCTTAAGCGCGCCGAGTCGGATCTGCAGAATACCCGCAGCCAGGTCGATGCCGGCAGTGCGGGGGTGGAATCGGCGCGGGCGAATCTGCGTGTGGCCCTGGCCAACGAACTGAAGGCCGAACAGGATGCCGCGCGCCAGGAACGCCTGTACCGCGAGGACCCCGGGAC
>JBATHJ010000672.1:0-1856 GCA_049666625.1 Gammaproteobacteria bacterium
ACCCACGGGCGAGTCACTTTCTTTGTATGGATTACATCCCTGTAATCCACCCTTCGGGCTGCGCTTCGCGCGTGTTAAATCGCTCCCGGCGATTTAAATCTACAGCAACAAAGAAAGTAACCAAAGAAAATGCCGCCCGCTGCGCTCACCCTCAATAAAGACCATTGAGGGTGCCTTCGTCACGATCAATCTGCAAGGCCGCTGCGCACAAAATCGTATGGAACGATTTTGAACGCACAAAGTGCGGCCCGAAGGGCGAATATCATGGATGATATGAGTAGCTCGCAAAAAACGCTCAGACATGCTCACGGAAAACTCCTTACAGATTGATCGCTCCTCAGTGAGCACAAGAGGGGGATAAAATGCTAGTTTTCAGAAACAATGCAACACAACAAGACCGTAAAAATAATTCGTATTGTAACGGTCGAATTGTTAAGTACGATTTAGTACCTTAAAACCCAATGACTCACCAATGCCCTGCCTGTAAGGCGTAGCTTGTAAATCAAACGCAGATTCAATCTTGCTGCTGTCGAAGCGATAGTCATACTCAAACTGGTACATCATTTCCTGATTTTCACGCAGCACTGGCATGAAAACACCCATGAGCTTCAGCATCCAGCCGGGGGCTACTTGCAGCTTGTAGGGCTGTCCTGCCAGTTCGCACGCCAGGCGTACGAAATCTGCGCCTGTAAGCGGTTCTTTGGTGGTGGGCAGGTGCCAGGTCTGGCCGCAGGCATCCGGTGATCTTCCCAGCACGGCGACAGCATGGCCGGCGTCGGGTGTAAACGTAAAAGTGTGCACGGCATTCGGGTTGCCGATCCACTGTGGCGCCTTTCCAGCCCTGATACGCTCAAACACAGTCACATGTGGAAAGCTTTGTGTTGCACCGGGACCGTAGAAATCAGCCGAACGCGCGATCATTGCCTGTATATTGCCAGCACGCATTTCATCGAGCAGCAAGGTTGCAATCTGTGCCCTGACCTCGCCTTTCTTGCTGACTGGATTGAACGGCGACTCCTCTGTCATCACGCCTTCCACCCTGCCATAGGCATAAACATTGTCGAAAAACACGAGGCGTGCGCCATGCTGCTTGCAGGCATCAATCACATTGCGCATCACGCATGGCCATTGCGCCTGCCACACAGCAGTGTCGTATTTCAAACCCGCCACCAGGTAGACCACTTTGCTACCGGCAACTGCATTAGCGGTCGCCTGGGCGTCCAGCAGATCAGCTACGAAGAACTCGTCGCCCGGGTTGACCTTGTGGGGATTGCGACTCACCTGCCGGATATCTAACGTATACGCGGACAGCGAACGCGAAAGCTCGCGGGCAATTGTGCCATTGGCGCCTAGTATTGTATGCATGGTTCTATGTGTTTCTCAAAATTCCCGGTTGAATAAATGTGAATGGGGGATTATTTGGTAGCTATAATTACGCAATTGATCATTATTAAATCCCTCGGTCACCTTATTTTGGATAGGTCTGAAGCACCCAGGTATTCGTGTCCGTCGGATTACTTTGCTAATAATCATCGGCATTAATTACGGATAGTTCACAGGAACTATATTCACTTTTAGCCGCACTACCTAAGCCAGATACGATACCCTCGAATGAAAATAGTGGGTAAACAGTTGCCTCTGGCTCCGAATATAAAACATCGATTGTATCTCCGTCAGAATTTATAAATTTTGCCTGCAATGTAAAGGCTGACCACCTCTTTGCAGATGGATTCTTTATTTCACCGATACAACGAATGCTAAGACCCTTATCCAAATCTGTTAATAGCATATTTTATGACAGAATTTCAAATATTGGCTCTAGTGGTTCTTAAATGGAAAATGAAATTATTTAATAT
>JBATHJ010000673.1:0-2371 GCA_049666625.1 Gammaproteobacteria bacterium
TTGCACTAGCTGCATATATTTCAGTTTTTTCAATCAGTGTGAATGCCGTGACCGTGGCTACATCGACGACTTCTACCGGTTGTGGTCTGACTTTCACTTCGAACTACAAGACTATCGGTCCGTTGAATGTGGCTGGAGAGGACTCCTGTGACAACTCGGGTTCCACTTCGTACGGTAACTACACGGCAGTAAGCAATGTCAAGACCGGTTTCGGCCCGGCAATTCCCAAGGTCGGGGTTGTTGACGCGGCAGCTGCTGTTGTTGCGACAGCCACCGACCCACAAGCGCCGGTAGGAACGAGAAGTGGAGGGGAAGCAATAGCCACCGGATCTGTCACTTTTTACTTCACCGTCGAAGAAATTCGTACGCCGCCATCGTCGTACAATCCCAGCACCTATATCGAAGCCAATGCGCAAGCTTCGTTCCATGGTTTTACTACCGGTCCCGGTGAGTTCGACTACGAAGGCGAAGCTGGCGCGTACGCGATCCTTCCTGGCGGCATACAGTGGGAAATAGCACGCTACATACCTGGTACGGAAGAATCGTGGAGCGATTCGTTCTCGGAATCGATCAATCTTGACCTGGCGCCCAACGACCTTGCCAATCCGTTCTACGTGGTGACGATCTCAGCAGGATGCTATGTTGCTGCATCGGCGGGGGGCGAAAATAACTCGCGCGCCGAATGTCAATCGAATGTCGATCCGACGATTTATCTTGATCAGGAAGCCTTTGACGCAAAATATGGCTCCGAGTCCTTCATCCTCAGTGATTATTACAGGCTGCAGTTCAGTGATAACGTCGATGTGGTCCCCGTGCCTGCGGCTGCGTGGCTGTTTGGTTCTGGTCTTGTCGGTTTAATTGGAATATCCAGAAGAAAGAAAGCAGTTAAATAGTTTTCATGACGGCTCCTTCGAGGGTCGTTTTCATTTTTTATATATGAGTTACTGTCATGGTTGCGTTAAATGAACAAATTAAAATCATTCCGGTTAACAAAAGCAATTCAATCGAGCCGCTCAATACGAAGCGAATACCAAAAAATAAATTCTGGAAGCTTTTTGTCGGCGGTAAGAAATCGCTAACCTTGGTTCTGTATTCGATTCTGGTTTTGCCTGTAATTCTTCCGTCTCAGGCTGCCGCAAATTTATATACCGTTCATGGATCCGTGCAAGCAACGGCTACTCCGATAAATACCGTTAACAGAAACACGGATGGATATCCGCAGACATCTCTGAGCGATTATCTCGCACTACAGGGAAATGCGAATAATGTTGCTATTTCGCAGTATTATGCTGACCTTGCCACCGGCGGGCTCGGCGCCCAGTCCTATGCGGTTAATGGCCAGGACACCAATGGTAACTGGCTCGGCTCTTTGGCAATAACCGAGGTGGATATGTTCGATACCCTGTATTTCACTGTCCCGGCGGGCACCTACTCGCAGGGCGTTGATGTTGTTGCCAATGGCTGGGTGAACGGGAGTCTCTCGCGCATCGGGACGGTCGGCGGCACGGCAAGTTCATCATTTGTCGCGGAATTCGGCGCAGGCAGCACGTATTCATTCGACGAAGTCATCAACAGGATTAACGAAGAAACTGACTGGTCGATTTCGGATAATTTCACTCTTAGCCAGACCCTGGTTGCGCCAGGTACAACGCTGACGAGCGATGAAATATTTTCTCGTAGGATCTGGATATCATTTGGTGCCCAGGCAAGTTTGACTGCAAGCACTCTAGACGCCGTGGCGTCGGGATCTGTATACGCAAATTCCGATTTTTTCAATTCGGCGCGTATCAGTTCCATCCAGACGCCTGGTGGCGTGACATGGACTTCGGCATCTGGCGTGTTCCTCAGCGCTGTTCCCGTGCCAGCCGCGATCTGGCTGTTCGGTTCAGGTCTGCTGGGATTAATAGGGGTGGCCAGACGTAACAAAGTGTAACTCCTTTAAAAAGGTATCATCAGAAATGGCGACTTCGGTCGCCGTTTTTTCGTTTGTGCTAAAGCTCCGCTGTTGGCCAGTGACTGTCATTGGCGGGGCTCACTTCAGCGATTTCACCATTTGCTGGGAGCTTCACAGCTACTGTTGAAACCGTGCCGGTACCCGCAGCAGTCTGGCTGTTCGGCTCTGGCCTTATCGGCTTAATCGGAATCGCTAGACGAAAAAAAGTATAACGATTAAATATAAATCAAACACGGCTCCTTCGGGAGCCGTGTTTATTTGTGTGACTGACCGTTATTGGCCGGATGCGGCCAGCCGAGTGATTTAGCCATTAATTATGGTCTGAGTGCCTGTTATCATCTTCAGGGAATCACCTATATTAATAGAATCGGGTTATCCCTGTTAAAGGGGTGGTTCGGGTCTTTATCTGATGTGTAC
>JBATHJ010000674.1:0-3137 GCA_049666625.1 Gammaproteobacteria bacterium
GTGTTCATCTGCGTTCATCCGCGGATAATTAATCATTTATACCCAAACACACTCTTCAGTATATCCGTAGTTCTCTCCGCGGGGTTCTCGCGAATGCTCTTTTACTGTTGCGCAATCATGGTGAACAGGCCGTCCATGGTTTTCTGCGTGACATAGCTGTCGACATTGTAGTCTTCGAGGTTTAAATATTTTCCTGCGAAACCGAGTTTGCCATACATGTTTTTATACATGCTGGTGACGCCGGCTTTTGCCGTGGCATCCTGCACGATGGGTGAAATTTGTGCATTGAGCTTGTCGCTGCCGACTTTTTTAAGGTATTGCGTGGCAGCATCATCAGGGCCGTGCAGAATGTTTTTTGCATCATCGATGCTCATATTGGCAATACCTTCCTTGACCACGCTCAGGGTTAAGGGTACGGCAGATTCCGCGGCACGGTTCATCGTAGTCACAAATTCATCAGCGTATTTATCCTGGCCTGCCTTGCGTAACAGCGATTCGACTTTTTCGAGTTTGTCTGGCATCGGGATTTTGACATCATTGTTTTTCAGAAAGCCGTCAGCCTTGCCGAGATTGTTCACTGCATAACCCGCGCCCTTGTTGAGGGCTTCTTTCAGCCCGGCGACGATGTCTTCATTACTGAGTGCATTCTTGACGGTATCGCCGGCGCTGCTGTTTTTAACCGTGTCTTTAATTTCTTCAACTTTATCCTTGATTTCATCCGAGCCGCCGAACATGTCGGAAAACCAGCCCGCGTTGGCAGATGTGGTACAGGTAACAAGTGCGAATGCTGCCAGGGTTTTGATGTTCATTCTTTGTCCTCGTGTTTTCATAATCAATATTATTAGTATGTGTAGTGAGCTGATGCGCTGATGTTTCGATTTATTACTGACTATTTTTGCTTGAATAAGTGCGTTCAATATAGTGATCGATCAAAACCTGAAATTCGTCTGCAATATGATCGCCTTTGAGTGTTACGGTTTTTTCACCGTCTTCATACACCGGTGCTACCGGGCGTTCGCCGGTGCCGGGCAGGCTGATGCCGATGTTGGCGTGCTTGCTTTCACCGGGGCCATTGACCACGCAGCCCATCACCGCCACCGACATATTTTCTACGCCGTGATAGCGTTTCTCCCACTTTGGCATTTGCTTGCGTAAATAATCCTGTATTTGCGATGCCAGCGTTTGAAAGTAGGTGCTGGTGGTGCGGCCACAACCGGGGCACGCCGTGACCAATGGTACGAATGAACGCAGGCCCATGGTTTGCAGGATTTCCTGTGCAACAATCACTTCCTTGCAGCGGTCTGCGCCGGGCTCGGGTGTGAGCGAGACGCGGATGGTGTCGCCAATACCGTCGTGCAATAAAATACCCAGTGCAGCGGTAGATGCAACAATTCCTTTCGAGCCCATGCCGGCCTCGGTCAGGCCAAGATGCAATGCATAATCACTGCGCTGTGCGAGTGAACGGTAAACTGAAACCAGGTCCTGCACCACGCTCATTTTGCACGAAAGAATTATTTTGTTTTTCGCCAGTCCGAGTTGCTCGGCCTGCACCGCACTTTGCAGCGCGGAACGTATCACGGTTTCTTTCATCACATCGTGCGCGTCGTGCGGTTGTTTACGAGCCGCGTTTTCGTCCATCAGGCTGGCGAGCAGCGCCTGGTCCATGCTGCCCCAGTTAACCCCGATGCGGACCGCCTTGTTGTGGCGGCAGGCGTGTTCAATCATGGTGGCGAACTGGCTGTCGCGTTTTTTGCCCTTGCCGACATTGCCGGGATTGATGCGGTACTTGGCCAGCGCTTCGGCGCACGCCGGATGATCATTCAACAATTTATGGCCGTTGAAATGAAAATCACCGACGATAGGTACGAAACAGTTTTTAGCGGCGAGGGCATCACGTATCGGCGCGACCGCGGCAGCTGCCCGATCATCATTGACGGTAATGCGCACCAGTTCAGAACCGGCGGCGGCGAGTTGCTGGATTTGCTCGGTGGTGGCGCTGACATCAGCCGTGTCGGTATTGGTCATCGACTGGATCACCACCGGCGCGCCTCCGCCTACGATGACACCGTTGATATCGACTGCGACCGTCTCGCGTCGAGGCTTGTAAACGTCGGGATATTCCATACAGATGGGATGCTCATTCACCAGGCGGATCGAGATTTTAACACTGCTGGTGCCTGCTACGTAGCCCCGTTGTCTCTAAATCTGCAACACGCTCCGGTCATAGAAATCACGCATGGCAAGAATGTTTAGCCAGTCTGCGCCGCGACGGCTAGAATGCGACACCATGAAACTCGGTCTGATCATAAACCCGCTGGCTGGCATTGGCGGCAGTGTTGCGCTCAAGGGCAGCGATGGCGCAGCCATTGTCGAGCAGGCGCTGGCGCGTGGTGCGAAACCGATGGCGGGTGAACGCACGCTGGCAGCCTTGCAATGCCTGGCAGGCAAATCTGGCGTGGCGCTAAAAACCGCCGGCGATGCCATGGGTGAGGATGTCCTCAAGCAGCTCGGGATGGCCTGCGAGGTGGTATATCGCGCAGCAGATAATAACCACACCACGGCACAGGATACCCAGGCAGCGGTGCGTGCGCTGCTGGCATCGGGCATAGACCTGCTGGTGTTTGCCGGCGGTGACGGTACCGCGCGCGATGTGCTCAATGCGCTCAGTGCTGACGAAGCGGCCTCCTTGCCGGTGATCGGAATTCCCGCCGGCTGTAAAATTCACTCCGCGGTGTACGCAGTTACGCCACGGCAGGCGGGTGAGCTGCTGGCGCTGATTGCCGTCGGCTCGCCGGTGACGCTGCACGCGGTCGAAGTCATGGATCTTGACGAAAATGCATTTCGTGCCGGCCGGGTGAAAGCCAGCTGTTACGGCTATTTACGCGTGCCGGTGGATGACACACGCATGCAGGTCATCAAGCAGGGCGGCGTTGACCACGAGGCCATGGCGGTGCAGGACATAGCCAGTGACGTGGTGGAAAACATGCAGCCCGATGTTTTATATTTCATCGGCTCAGGCTCGACCACCGCTGCAATCATGCAGCAGCTTGGCCTGGACAACACCCTGCTCGGTATCGATGTGGTGCTCAATCATGCTTTGCTGGCGAGTGATGTTGATGCGCGTACAATGCTGGATC
>JBATHJ010000675.1:0-6457 GCA_049666625.1 Gammaproteobacteria bacterium
ATATAAACCGACCGGGTACCATCACGGTGTTTCGTTAAGGCGCCAAACGCCTCTGCATCAGGGCTTTCGATGGCAATGTGAGGCGGGTGCTGTTCTGGCAACACCAGCGCCAGGCTGATATTATTGAACTGCAACATCGCCCAGGTTTCATCCTGATAAGTCACTTTTACTTTAAATTTTTCTGTATACCAGTCAACAGCGCGTTGAATATCACTCACCTGGATCGCCACATGATGAATTGTATCTGGCAACCGCGTGTTATTTTTATTTTTCATTACATCACACCATTATTTTTGTTCAAGCATTAAACATGCTAGATGTTTATGCGCACGTAGAAGCGATAGTATATGCATACCAGTGCGCGATCAAACGATGGCCATGGACAGGCGCATGGCTCTCGCCAGTATGCCTGGCACGGCGCAGCCAACGTGACTCACTGGCTCAAAATAGGCTTTCAATATACAGGGCCCCGACCTGGACTGCCTGGTCACAGCACATGGCGACATGCGCGCGTAAAATCCCAGGATTGAATAACCCAGGGGGAATTTGCATAAAACCATGTGGTCGTAGCAGGGTAATTAGCAATATTTTCCAGCAACAATCGTTACCCTAAATGAGGAAAATTACATGCAAAAGTCAATACTTGCATTTTTGACAGCCGGCGCTGTTGCGATAAGTACGGCCACACTACCCGTGCAGGCTGATGACGACTGGCGAAGTTTCCGTCGTGATGACAATCGTGACCAGCCACGCGTGCAGAACCGAAATTATAAGCGCGACCAGCGACGCGAACAGAGAGACGATTATAAGCGCGACAAGCGTGCTGACAACTGGCAGAATTTTCGCAAGTTCGATAAATCTCACCCGGTCAAGTCACCTCCAGTCAAGTCACCCCCGATCAGATCACCCATCATTCATCACGGTCACAGCCACACTATTCCATCCCATCGGATTCGTCGCTACCACGATGTCGTGATCCTGCGGCCCTACGGTCATTTGTATAGCGGCTATGGCTACTTCTTCCGCGACGACGATGCCTACAAGTGGCTTGCCTTCACTGCTATCGCGCTGAAGTTGCTGGATAATCTCGATGAGCAACAACAACGCGAGCATGAAGCAGCACAAGTGCGAGCCACCACGGCACCGATCGGCGAAACAATTTACTGGGAAGATGGTGATGCATCAGGGCAGGTTACCCCGACCCGCGAAGGTACCAGCAGCGCTGGACGTTATTGCCGTGAGTTTCAGCAGGAAATCAGCATCGGCGGCAAACAGGAACAGGGCCACGGCACGGCCTGTCGTCAGCCGGACGGGAGCTGGGAATTGATATCTACCGGTCAGTAAAACCACTTATTTCAATTTTTAATCGTCAAAAATAATTCGGGCCAGGGAGCAAATGCTCTCCGGCCCGAATAGACAATCAAGTCCGATTCTGTTGTTGTTTCAACAACTCAGAATCACAGCTGGATATTGTCCCTACCAGGGCATGCTGTTACCACCGCGCCCACTATCCCACGGGCCGCTGAAACTCGGGCCGCTGCCACCACGACCACTGTTCCACGGCATGTTGTTACCACCACGACCACTGTCCCACGGCATGCTGTTACCTCGCCCGCTATCCCACGGCATGCTGTTACCGCGCCCGCTATCCCACGGGCCGCTGAAACTCGGACTATTATTGCCACCAAAGGGACTGAAGCTGGAACCACGGTCATAACCGCGTCGACCATAGTAGGGCTGTGCATAGCCATAGCCCGGGTCAGCGTAACCGTAACCGGGCGCGCCATAACCCTGGTCGGCATAACCCTGGTCAGCATAGCCCTGTGTGCCATAACCCTGGCTGCCATAGCCCTGTTGACTCTGCGCCGGGTTACTCTGATAGCTCGGGTTGACCATCGGTGACCCGGCCTGGTTTGAATACGGGTAATCAGCTGCCTGCACCAGGCCTGACTGGCTGGCAGCCAGCAGGCACACAGATGCGGCAAGGGCAAGCCGGGAAGTTGTTCGAATTTTCATACGCGTCTCCAATAAGATACAGCTGATATATAGCTGTAGAATGAATTACATAAACCACCCGCTTTTCAGAGCAGCTGCAATCACTACAGCATAAGACGAATTGAAACGATCTACCAGTAGCAAATCGGGCTCAAACCATGATTAATTGAGGCATATCGACTCGCGCGACACACCCCGATGAGAACAAGACGTTTGTCCGCAACCAGGCCATCTGATTAACTAGCCACTATTCACTATTCCCTGGCTTTATCGCATGACGCCATTCACAACACAGCTGCCCGGCCGGATCCTGGCATATCGCTGGCCCATCATCGTGCTGGCGCTCAGCCTGTTTGGGCTCAGCAGCCTGGGCCTGGCGCGGCTCACTGTCGACAGCGACCTGCGGGTATTTTTCAGCAAGGACAATCCCCAGTTGCAGCAACTGGAAGCGATGGAAAACACCTACATCAAGAATGAAAATATCCTGTTTATCATCGCCCCCAGAGACAAGCAGGTATTTAACCCGAAGGTGCTCAAGGTCATTCAACAAATGACCACCGCGCTGTGGCAAACACCCGCTTCCGGCCGGGTCGATTCGATTACCAACTTTCAGCACACCTGGGCCGATGGTGATGACCTTGTGGTCGGCCCGTTGTTCGATGACATTGATGCACTCTCCGCCGACGACATCGCAGCACGCAAAGCCATTGCCCTGCACGAGCCGATCCTGCTCAGGCGCATCATCTCGCTCGATGGCGCGGTCAGCGTGATTGCTGTCAATATTAATTTCGTCGATAAAAATCCCGCCACCATCAATGACATCGCCCGCTACACCCGCACGCTGCGCGATGAATTCAGCGCCGCGCACCCGGAGATCGAGTTTTACCTCACTGGCAGTGTAATGTTCGACACCGCGTTTTCCGAAGTCAGCCAGAACGACATGAGCACCCTGGTACCGTTGATGCTGCTGGTGCTGGTGATTACCATCGGCCTGATCTTTCGCACTGTTATCGCCACCGTGATGACCCTGAGCATTATTATCATGGCCACCGGCACCGCGATGGGCCTGGCCGGCTGGCTGGGGCTGGCGATCAACCCGGCGTCGGCCAGTGCGCCCACAATTATTCTCACCCTCGCGGTAGCCGACAGCGTGCACATCCTGTTCATGATGTATCACCTGATGAACCAGGGCAAAAACCGCATTGATGCCATCATCGAATCCATGCAGTTCAACCTGCAGGCGGTGTTTCTCACCAGCCTCACCACCGTGGTGGGTTTTTTGTCGATGAATTTCTCTGACGCGCCGCCGTTTCATACCCTGGGTAACATCGTCGCCATCGGCATCACTGCGGCGTTTTTTTACTCGGTGTTTTTTCTGCCCGCGCTGGTCTCGGTGTTGCCAATAAACTTCAAGGTGAAACGTTACCCGCGCCAGTTCACCATCATGCGTGCCTTTGCCGCCTGGGTGATTCACTACAGGACGCCGGTACTGGTGATGACTTTGTTACTGGCAACGGCGCTGGGTATCAGCGCAAGCCAGAACAGGCTGAACGACAACTGGATAAATTATTTCACCGAAAATATTCCGGTGCGCGTGGCCACCGATGTGCTGGAACAACGTGTCAGTGGTGCGGATTTCCTCGAATACAACATCGGCGCAGGTAAACCGCAGGGCATCAATGACCCGGAATTTTTAAAACATGCGGAGTCATTCGTGCAATGGCTGCGCGCGCATCCACAGGTGGTACAGGTCATCAGCATCACCGACATCATGAAAAAACTCAACCGCGTGATGCACAACGAAGATGAAACCTGGTATCGCCTGCCCGAGCGCCAGGACCTGGCGGCGCAGTACCTGCTGTTATACGAAATGTCACTGCCCTACGGGCTGGACCTGAATAACATTATCAATGTCGATAAATCCGCCACGCGCATTGTCATCACCACAAAAAACATGGGCACCCGCGCGCTCAGCGACCTGGATCACGAAATACAAAGCTGGCTGCAACACAACACGCCCGGCTACATGCATTCACAGGGCACCGGCATTTCCATCGTGTTTGCCTATTTATCCGAACGCAATATTATCAACATGCTACTGGCCGCCTTCGGCGCACTGGTCGCTATTTCCATTATCCTCACCGTTGCTATCAGGCGCATTGATATCGGCCTTATCAGCCTCATCCCCAACATCATCCCCGCCGCCATGGCATTCGGCCTGTGGGGATTGCTGGTCGGGGAAATCGGCCTCGGCCTGTCGGTGGTGGCGTCGATGACGCTGGGAATCGTGGTGGATGACACGGTACATTTTATTACCAAGTACCTGCGCGCCCGTAACGATTACAAGATGAATCCTGAGCAGGCAATCGTGCACGCTTTCACTACCGTCGGGCCTGCCATGTGGACCACCACCATCGCACTGGTGGCCGGTTTCCTGGTATTGATGCTGTCAGATTACAGAATGAGCGCAGACATGGGACTGCTGTCAGCCATCACCATCAGCATTGCGCTGGTGATGGACTTTTTATTGTTGCCGGCGATATTATTGCTGGCGGACAGGGCGGAATAACGCACACGCAAAACGCATGCGCTTTTAACTTAAGCTAAAGATCCAGCCCGACTGCTTTATTTAGTCAGACGCTCATTGATACGCTTGTAAACCCCCTTGAGCTCCTCGCCGACAATCTTTGCTTTATCGACCAGGTCATCAGATACGTCTTTAGTATCGTCGGCAATGTCAGCAGCTTTGGCTTTCACGCGGCCCCACAGCTTCTCTGCTTCTGCAAACTCCTCTTTGGCTTCCATCGAAGCCAGGTGCATTTTTAAATTTAATTCATCGCGTTCGATTTTAAGTTTTGCTAATAAAGTTTCAAATTCATCTTTAACTGACATGATACGCCTCGCAGGTTTTTCCCTTGTTTATCCTCATAACACGATACCACGGTATTACAGCCACCAGGCGATTATCTTGATACATATCAAATGTGCACAAATGAAAATACCGGCATGTTTGCAAGTATTTGATCGAAAATAATACTGCTCCTGCATGCGCTATATTGCTGCCGGGTACCAGTGCATCAACATGAACGTTAGCATTATCAGTGTATAGCTGGCGGGCTGTACGACTACGCCACAATCGATGGCATTTTTAACATCCTGAAGCCTGGATATTATTTATTTTCTGGCAGGATTTTTTGCCACCTATTGATTTATATTTACACAAATAAAGAGACAGCCATAAAGGCTGCCCCTGTCACTCGTTTAATTCAGTGAACTATCAGGCTTTGCGTCAGACACAATGCACGTTACTCGGTACGCATGTGCACATCGCGCTGCGGATAAGGAATGGTGATACCCGCGTCCTTGAACGCGTCCCAGATCGCGAACAGTATCTGCGAGCGAACGTCCGCGCGGCCAATGGTGCCACGGATGCGTGTATGGAACTGCACACGCAGCATCAGCGCCGAATCGCCATAATCCCACAGCAGTACCTTGGATCCGGGATCCGTGAGCACCGCCGGGTGCGCTTTCACTTGCTCAAGGATCAACGCCACCGCCTGGTGCGGATCGTCGTCATAGCTGATACCGACCATCAATACCGTGCGCATGATGTCGTCGCTGCGGGTCCAGTTGGTGAAGGGCTTGGTGATCACCGCGGAGTTGGGAATGATGACTTCCTGGTTGTCGAAGGTCTTCACCGTCAGCGAACGTATGCCTATGCGGGTAACTTCGCCTTCGTATTTGTCGACGTTGACCAGATCCGTGGTCGCCAGCGGCCGCTCCACCAGCAACAAAATGCCACTGATGAAATTCACCACGATCTGCTGCATGCCAAAACCAATGCCAACACCGAGAGCGCCGGCGAATACCGTGAGCGCGGTCAGATCAAGACCGAGGATCTTCATCACCAGCACCAGGCCTAGCAACACTACCAGGTACTGGGTGAAGGTAGAAAGGCTGCTGCGAATACCCTGGTCCTGCACGCCGGTATACAACCAGCGGTAGCTGACCTGTTTACTCCAGCCTGCGCCCCAGATCGCAACAACCAGCGCCAGCAACGCCAGCCCGAGGGTCTTGAGCCTGATAGCGGTTTCACCGACGGTAAACAGGGTGGTATCCAGCATTAGCGGCACCGCGCGAACCACCGGTGTCTCTGCATTCCAGTTATAGAGATAAAACAGCAGTTGCGCGGCTGCCAGCACCACCAGCAACAGGGTCAAGCGGTAGGAAGGCCCAAGAATGTACTGTTCCCAGTAAGGCGCCGATTCAGGCGTGCGTCGATCGAACCACCCTGCCGCGGTTTTTAGCAGGCTGCGTAAAATGTTGCGTACCAGCGCCACGCCAATGACAACCACTATCAGCCAGCCCAGCCTGACAGCGATGGCCCAGGCGAGATTGACGTAACCGATGATACCGATCAGCGCGCATAGCACCAGCAACAGCGGTACGATCAGTGTAAAGC
>JBATHJ010000676.1:0-2233 GCA_049666625.1 Gammaproteobacteria bacterium
ATCACAGTGATTGATGGTCTATCAGTTTAACAACCACAAATAATGGTTTTCCATTGCGTCTTTGCGGTCAATTTGTATTTTTTAATTAACAAGATTTACTCCGCGACCTCTGCGTCTCTGCGGTTTCGCTGTTATTTAAAAATCTCTTTGAAAAACGCCTGCATCTGCGCCCATGAATCTTTGTCGGCGTGTTCGTTATATGCCAGCGGCAGGTCAAACTTTTTACCTAAGGCTGTCGCGCCTGGGTTGGTGAAGCCGTGTTTTGCGTCAGCGTAATTCACCACTTTATAATCCACGTCAGCTGCGAACATTTCGCGTTCAAAGGCTTCGATCTGTTCGGGTTTTACCATCGGGTCGGCAGCGCCGTTAAAAACCCGGACCGCTGCCTTGACCTTGCCTCTTTCTGCCTGGATTTTGCTGGCAACACTGCCGTGAAAGCTGGCGACGCCTTTCAGGTCTTCACCGAGGCGCGCCATCTGTAACACGATGCCGCCACCGAAGCAGTAGCCAATTGCAGCAATTTTGTTGGCATCGACGACGCTGGTCTGCTGTTTCAGGGCATCGAGCGCAGCTTCAAAACGTGCTTTGGCCAACGGCAGGTCACCGCCTACTGCATTCGCGAAGGTGCCGGCATCCTTGGGGTGTTCAGCCGTCATGCCCTCGCCGTACATGTCCAGTGCAAACGCCGTATAACCCAGCGCGGCGAGTTGTCGCGCGCGTTCACGAGGATAATCATTCTGGCCCCACCATTCGTGCACCACCAGTACGCCGGGGCGTTTGCCTTTGATCGCGTCGTCGTAGGCCAGCATGCCTTTCATGACGGTATCGCCTTGTTGATATTCGATATTCCGGGTGACAATTTCGGCGTTTGCCAGTCCGGTAAACAGGCCCATGCCCAGGGTCAGGGCAAGTAGTGAAAGTCGTGAAATATTCATGTGATCTCTCTCTGAAATAGCGGGTGGATGTATTGTATTAAATTAGCGCAATAAGTCTGTAATGAAATACTTACCAGCGCAAGGGTTTGACGGGCGCATCCATCCAGCTTTGATCGTGCTTCCAGTCGACAGCGGGATTGTCTACATAGAGTTCGAGTTCATTGCCATCAGGGTCGCGCAGGTAGATGCTCTGACTGATGGTATGGTCTGAAATTCCGTCGAGGCTGATGCCAAGTGTATTTAGTCGCTCATAGGCGCGCTTCAACTCATCCAGAGAATCGCCGATTTTCCAGCCTACGTGGTACAGGCCGATACGCTTACTGTGCAGTGGCCCGGGAGCATCACCCACTTCTATCAACAGAAGTTCGTGGTGCGTGCTGCCGCCAGTCAGCATGCTGGCGCGACCGCCGAATATTTCACCTTTTGATTCCAGTCCGACGACAGCCTGGTAGAACGCCACCGATTTTTTCAAATCACGTACATAAAACACAACATGACCGAGATTTACCATTATTATGACCTGCTGCGCTCGATATGATTGCGCCTGGTTTGTGACTGGCTATCGTAACAAAAAAAACGGGCGCATAAAGCGCCCGTTTATTTCAGCTATTGAACAGGATCAGGCAGCCATAGAATGAATCACCTGTCCAAGCGCGTGTTCGAACGTGGAATGATCAGCAATAAAGCGTGACTTGTTCCCGGTGAGTTCGGCGGCGAAGTCCGCGGCATCCTTTTCGATAACCTTGAGGCCTTTTCGATCCACAAATACCAGTTTTGCGACTTCGGTAAGGATGACTGAAAGTTTCAGCCTGCGTATTGCCTTGTCTTCACCGTTGTAAATTTCAAACCAGACCCCCGGATGTACCATGGTGGGCAATTGTTTGAGCTTGTCCTGCGCAAGTTTGGCGACTTCTTCGAGATGGGTGACGTGTATATTGTCAGTATCTGTTTCATCAGGTGTTTCATTTTCTGCAGCGGCCGCGCTGGTGCTGTTATCTATGGCAACGCCTTCGTCTTCGAACATGGTGGCGGTAGTGACCCTGGTTTCTTCAACCAGCTTGTAGCCATACGCGTCAAGAATTTCGAGGAATGTTGACTTCAGATTATCGACCTGTTCATCGATTGTTTGTCTGTCCTGTTTGGAGGTATAGAGTTCGTCTTGCACGGCTTCAACCAGTCCAAGGTGGTTGTTCCAGACGGTTTCCCATTGTTTAGTGCTTTTCACGGGTTGCAGGCATTTGATGAGGAGCTTCATCAACATGACTGATTCCAGCCATTGCCAGCTTTCAGTGCCATGG
>JBATHJ010000677.1:0-2214 GCA_049666625.1 Gammaproteobacteria bacterium
CAGGCTCTGGATTCGGTGATGGCGCTATTACCGCAACGCTAACAAGCTTTTCTGTTCAGGCAGTGCCGGTACCTGCGGCGGCTTGGTTATTTGGTTCTGGTCTTATTGGTTTGATTGGAATTGCTGGAAGGAAGAAATCATAGCTGCATTCTGCTAAACCAAACGCGGCTCCTTCGGAGACTGTGTGAAAACCAGATCCAGGTGACCGACAAAACAGCCCCGTTCGTCAGAGCGGGGCTTTTGTTTTTTGGTTTTCAATGGAAAATAAAGCGGCTATCTCAATGCCGCCAGCATTGCTGGAACCCCTTGTTGATTAATCATCCGATTCAAGTTGTAACTCAATATCCCCAGGCTCATCTCTGATCTTGCACCTTCCATGCCCCAACATAGAAATCGCCGGAAGCTCATCAGTTGTTTGAGAATGGCAAAGGGGCGTTCGACAATCGCCATCCGTTTCCGCATCAGGTCAGGATTTTGTTGTAATCGAGCATCGCAGCGTTCAAAGGCATCTTCGTGAAAGTGACGGCTCACCCAGCGTTGTTTGGACTTTGTGCATTGCATTTTAAGCTTGCAGGCATGACACCCCTCACGGGTATACATGCGGCGCTTCTCTTTCCGGTTTATTGTCTTGTATGTCAGGCATTCACCGGCTGGGCAGATATATTCATCCCGGTCGGCGTCATACTGAAAGTCCTCTCTAGAGTACAGTCCCGTTAGATCATTAATGCTTCGGCGAATGGGTAATGTCGCCGTAATGCCTTCCGCCTCACACGCTGCCAGTTGTTCACCGTTTGAGTAACCAGCATCTGCCAGCACCTGAAGTGCATTCATGCCGAGTTCAACTTTAGCTTGCTGTGCCATTGGGTAGAGCTGGCAACGATCATCGCTGTCATCCGTCACGTCATGATGCACGATTAAACCTGTCTCAGCATCAACGGCACTTTGCACGTTATACCCAACGATCATGCCGTCTCGTCCTGATCGCATCAATTTGGCCTCGGGTTCGGTTACGCAAGCCTGGTTCCGCCCCCATTCATCCATTTGCGATTCGAGCCTGTCTAGATTGGCTTTCTGCTGTTGCAACCGCTTCAGAGCTTCTTTTACAGTGTCCGATGCCAACTCGGTTGGCTGTGTTTCCTCATCGGCATGATTCAGTTGTTGAAGATAACGATCAATGAGCTGATCAATGTATTGTCGTTTCTCAGCCAGCTGTGAGCGCCGCGTCACGCTATCTCTACTGGCAGCAGCTTTAAACTTGCTGCCATCAATTGCCACCAGTCGCCCCGTTAATAAATCGGCTTGCTGGCAGAACTGGATAAAGGTACGACAGGCGCCACGAATTGCCTGACCATTATTTTTACGGAAGTCAGCGATGGTCTTGAAGTCGGGTGTTAATCGACGCAGTAACCATAGTAACTCCAGATTGCGACGGCATTCCTTCTCAAGACGGCGACTGGATCGCACCTGATTGAGGTATCCGTAGATATAGAGCTTCAGAAGATCGCCGGGATGGTATGGTTTACGCCCGGTATTACAGGTCTCTGCTTTACTGAAACCCAACTTCTTAAGGTCAAGCGAATCCACAAAGGCATCAATAACGCGTACCGGGTGATCGGAGGCAACGTAATCATCAAGTGACGGTGGTAACAAGGTCGCCTGTTGTCGTGATTCGCCAGTGATGTGTCGCATAAAAAAATACCCGCATCTAAAAAGATGCAGGTATTTTGACAGCATTTAGACCGTTTTCACACAGTCTCTTCGGGAGCCGTTTTTTGTTCACTTGACAAAAGCCTGACCAGACTCCCCTGATAACTCCATGGAATATGACTACGCACTGCAACACGAGTACATGAAATATGGTTATATTTTTCATAGCGCGGGATTACAATGGTAATTGTAAAAGAGATGAAGATCGGGCGGTCTTGCATATTCGATGAACTGAGCAGGAGAAGATCATGTTACTGAAAGATATCAAGCGAGATGAGCTGGTGGAAGTCCTGGCGCTGAATGAACTGTTTGACCCGTTCAGTGATGAACTGACCGGGCGCTATAATCACGGCGAAGAAGCCCAGGACCCCGAAAAATTCAAAAAGACAGACCTGGTTTTCCAGTCGGGCGAAGCACTGCCGCGCTGCTGGCTGGATGCGCATTACAGGGACAGTGAAATTAGTCGCTAGTACAGTTCGCTTTGCCCATTGCAGATAAACCTGGCAC
>JBATHJ010000678.1:0-2582 GCA_049666625.1 Gammaproteobacteria bacterium
ATGATCATGCTCACCGGCATGCGCTTGAGATTGAACTGCAAACAGCGCGACAGGATGGTGACCGGCAGTTTTTGCGGATCGGTGGTGGCGAGTAAAAACTTGACGTGCGGTGGCGGTTCTTCCAGGGTTTTGAGCAGTGCATTGAAACTGCTCTTGGAGAACATGTGCACCTCGTCGATGAGATACACCTTGTAGCGGCCGCGCGTCGGTGCGTACTGCACGTTTTCGAGTAACTCGCGGGTATCATCCACCCCGGTGCGCGAGGCGGCATCGACTTCGATCAGGTCGACAAAGCGGCCTTCGGCGATTTCACGACAGGCCGAGCATTCACCGCAAGGCTTAGAGGTGATCCCGGTTTCGCAGTTGAGTGACTTGGCGAAGATGCGCGCAATGGTGGTTTTGCCAACACCGCGGGTGCCGGTGAACAGGTAGGCGTGATGCAACCGATCTTCGTCGAGTGCATTGACCAGCGCACGCTGCACGTGCTCCTGCCCGACCAGTTCGGAAAAATTGGCCGGCCGCCACTTACGTGCCAGCACCTCGTAACTCATAGAACAACCCTTGTTGGAATATCGATGTTTTTCATTCTATCCCGAGAACCACTGAGGCACGAGCAACAACGAAAAATACTGGCATTTCATACCCGATCAAAGCATTCGAGCACAGGCTTTTCATTGTTCACTTTTCATACCCGATCAAAGCATTCGAGTACAGGCTTTTCACTATTTCGTGAGAAAACAAAGAGGTGGTAACCCGCACCAGCCACACCCCGGCACCCGATACGCCACTACCGTTGCTCCCTTCCGGGCCTGGCGGAGTTCGCGGTTTCTCGTCGCGAGGGGACCGGAACAGGTCACCATAAGCGCGGCATTATACATGAAGCCCGCTGATATCATGTATGAGATCACCGCGTCGCAATTTCAATGCCTTCTGCCGCCACTTCGATCATAGATTTGATTTCATCTTCGTTAATCACGTAGGGCGGCATGAAATACACCACGTTGCCCAGCGGGCGCAGCAACACACCGCGCTCGAGCGCATGCCGGTAGAGCCGCAGACCACGGCGCTGCTGCCAGGGGTACGGCTGTTTCGTCGCTTTGTCCTGCACCATTTCGAGCGCCACGATCATACCGCGCTGGCGCACTTCGGCGACATGCGCGTGCTCCACCAGCGGCGCACTGTGGGTACGCATGCATTCGGCGAGTTCGCGGTTGCGGCCGAGCACATCATCGCGTTCAAAAATTTTCAGTGTCGCAATTGCCGCGGCGCAGGCCAGCGGGTTGCCGGTGTAGGAATGCGAATGCAGGAACGCGGTCAGGTTTTCATAATCATCATAAAACGCGTCGTAGACCTGCGCGGTGGTGAGCACCACCGACAACGGCAGGTATCCGCCGGTGAGGCCTTTCGACAGGCACATAAAGTCGGGCGTAATAGCCGCCTGCTCGCAGGCGAACAGCGTGCCGCTGCGACCAAAGCCGACCGCGATTTCATCGGCGATCAGGTGCACGCCGTGGCGATCACAGGCCTCGCGCAGCAGGCTGAGATACACCGGGTCGTACATCCGCATATTGCCGGCGCACTGCACCAGCGGTTCGACAATCACCGCGCAGGTTTCGTGCGCGTGCTGTTCGAGGGTGCGCTCCATGTGGGCGAACATGCGGCGCGAATACTCGGCGCAGCTTTCACCTGCTTCACGGTAGTAACAATCCGGTGAAGGCACGGTAATGGGTTCGAGTAACAGCGGCTGGTAGGTGTTCTTGTACAGGCTGACATCACCGACCGCGAGCGCGCCCAGGGTTTCGCCGTGGTAGCTGTTGGCAAGATTGATATACCGCGTCTTGTTCGGCTGGCCGGTGTTTTTCCAGTAGTGGAAACTCATTTTGAGTGCGACTTCCACCGCGGAAGAACCGTTGTCGGCATAAAAACAGCGCACCAGGCCGGGCGGTGTGACCTGCACCAGGCGCTCGGACAATTCGACCACCGGTTCATGGCTAAAACCGGCCAGCAACACATGCTCGAGCTGATCCAGCTGCGCTTTCACCGCGTCCGAAATCCGCGGATTGGCGTGGCCGAACAGATTCACCCACCACGAGCTGACCGCATCGATATAGCGTTTGCCTTCAAAATCTTCCAGCCACACACCCTGTCCGCGGCGGATCGGGATCAGCGGCAGGGTTTCGTGGTCTTTCATCTGGGTGCAGGGATGCCACACCACGGCGAGGTCGCGTTCGATCAGAGACTTGGATTTACTCATTGGCGTCAGTATGCCCGGGCAGGTTCAACGGTTATAATGGCCGCCCATTTTGCCACCGACACCGCCAGATGAAACAGCTGATTCGCATCGCCACCCGTAAAAGCCCGCTCGCATTGTGGCAGGCCGAGCATGTGAAAAGTCGGTTGCAGGCAAATTATCCTGGGCTCAAGGTCGAATTGTTGACCATGAGCACCCAGGGCGACAAGATCCTCGACACCCCGCTGGCCAAAATCGGCGGCAAGGGCCTGTTCGTCAAGGAGCTGGAACAGGGCATGCTCGAAGGCAAGGCCGATATCGCCGCGCATTCCATCAAGGATGTACCGATGGA
>JBATHJ010000679.1:0-1899 GCA_049666625.1 Gammaproteobacteria bacterium
CTACGCTCGACGTGGTGCGCACTATTCTTCAGCAGGCCGAGCGTTATGGCCGATCCTCTGCGGGCAAACACGAAAAAGTCCAGCTCGAGTTTGTATCTGCCAACCCCACCGGGCCGTTGCATGTCGGCCATGGGCGTGGCGCGGCTTACGGTGCGACCGTGGCATCATTGATGCGCGCGGTCGGTTTTGATGTGGACTGTGAATACTATGTCAACGATGCCGGCCGCCAGATGAATATTCTCGCGGTCAGCGTATGGTTGCGTTACCTGCAGGAGCACGGCGAAGCAATCGCGTTTCCGAGCAACGGCTACAAAAGCGAAAACTATATTTACGACATTGCGCGTAACCTGAAACAGCAACACGGTGATGCGCTGGTACACGACAGCAAAACCGTGATGGACGGCATCCCGCCAGACGAACCCGCCGGCGGCGACAAGGAAGAGCACATCGACGCGCTCATCGAACGCGCGCGTGCACTGCTTGCATCCGACTATGGCACGGTGTTCGACGCCGGGCTGAACTCGATACTCGACGATATTCGCGAAGACCTTGCCGAGTTCGGCGTGCATTACCAGACCTGGTACTCGGAACAGTCACTGGCCGACCGCGGCCTGATCGAAAAGTCGATAAAACAACTGCGCGATAACGGCTTTGTTTACGAAAACGAGGGGGCGCTGTGGTTTCGCTCGACCGATTTTGGCGATGAAAAAGACCGCGTGGTGTTACGCGACAATGGTCAGGCCACGTATTTCGCGTCCGACATCGCCTACCACCTCGACAAGTTCGAACGCGGCTATGACCGGGTGATGAACATCTGGGGTGCAGACCATCATGGCTATGTCACCCGGGTGAAAGCGGCCATGCACGCGCTGGGCAAGGACGACAGCAAGCTTGATATTCTGCTGGTGCAATTTGCCATTCTCTATCGCGGCGGTGAACGCGTGCAGATGTCCACCCGCTCGGGTTCGTTTGTTACCCTGCGCGAACTGCGTGAAGAAGTTGGCAACGATGCTGCGCGGTTTTTCTACGTGATGCGCAAGTGCGAACAACACATGGATTTCGATCTTGATCTTGCCAAATCACAGAGCAACGACAACCCGGTGTATTACATTCAGTACGCACATGCACGCGTTTGCAGCGTACTGCGCCAGTGTGCTGAAAAAAATATTGCGCATGACATCGACAATGGCAGCGCGCATCTCGGCCTGTTAACAGAAAGCCATGAAACCGAACTTATGACCAAACTGGCTGCCTATCCTGAAACACTGGAGAAATCTGCAATCAATGCTGAACCGCATACACTTGCACATTACCTGCGCGAGCTGGCGAACGCGTTCCACAGTTATTACAACGCGCACGGCTTTATCGTAGACGATGCCAACCTGCGTGACGCCCGCCTCAACCTGGTGCTGGCGACACGCCAGGTGATACACAACGGACTCGGGCTGCTCGGCGTCAGCGCACCGGAAAGCATGTGACTACCACCAGCGCAACAGGTCAATTTTTCAATACAAGCGATACTTCAATGCGATTTGACATCACACGGGCACGCCCGGGCAAACAACACACTGCCCTGCTACCACAGCGGAGCACTCGCTAGTGCCTGCCGACTACAAAAGTCGCGGACAGGGCCGTGGTAAAAAATCCATGCCTGGCTTCATCTGGTTACTCGCCGGACTCGCGATCGGTCTGTTTGTTGCGCTGATCGTTTACCTCGACAGGCAGCCGCAAAATGACACCAGCTTCGGTGAAGCCGTGCAACTGGAACTGGAAAAACTCCGCGACAGTACTAACACTACCGCGAGCAGCAAAACCACCGATACAAAACCAGCCGATAAAAAAACCGGTCAGCCGCGATTTAATTTCTACACGATTTTGCCCGAGCTGGAAGTACTGATA
>JBATHJ010000680.1:0-4485 GCA_049666625.1 Gammaproteobacteria bacterium
GTGCCAGGGTCTGTGCCAGGGTCAGCGCTTCGGTCAGTGAGGCCGTTATCTTTCGAATCGTTCTGCATCGACTACGGTCACATCATGTAAGATTGGGGTTTGGCGTTCATGGGTAGATTGTAACCGCTGTGCACATATTATTGAGTAACGATGATGGCTATCTCGCCCCCGGATTGCGCATCCTGGCCGAGACCCTGTCGCAGCAGCACACTATTTCCGTGGTCGCACCCGAGCGCAACCGTAGCGGGGCGAGTAATTCACTGACACTGGAACGGCCGTTGCGGGTACAGCTGGCTGACAACGGCTTTTATTATGTGAATGGCACGCCCACCGACTGCGTGCACCTGGCGATTACCGGTCTGCTCGAAGTCGAGCCGGACATGGTGGTGTCGGGTATCAATGCCGGTGCCAACATGGGTGATGATGTGCTCTATTCGGGCACCGTCGCGGCAGCGATGGAAGGCCGCTTTCTCGGCCTGCCCGCGATCGCGGTGTCGACCAATTCGTTCATTCCCGAGCATTTTGAAACCGCTGCGGTTGCGGTGGCGGATTTCATTGGTCGCCTCGCCACCCGGCCCATGCCACAAAATAATATACTGAACATGAACGTGCCCGATGTACCACTGGACCAGTTGCGCGGTTTGCGCGCCACCCGCCTGGGCAATCGCCACAAGTCAGAGGGCGTGATCAAGCAGGCGGACCCGCGCGGCGACATGATGTACTGGGTCGGGCCGCCGGGCGCGGCACAGGATGCCGGCGAGGGCACTGATTTTGACGCCGTGGAAAACAACTATATTTCAGTAACGCCTTTGCAAATCGACCTGACCCGCTATGATAGTTTGCAATCCCTGCGAGACTGGCTGGGCCAGGAATAATCAAGACACTATGTATGCAGCATAATATTCAGGGCATTGGTATGACGTCACAGCGCACGCGCGATCGCCTGATCGAGCGTCTGCGTGCCGAAGGTATTCGCAACGAGCGTGTACTCGAAGTAATGCGCACCACGCCGCGCCATATTTTTATCGACGAAGCCATGGCGTCTCGCGCCTATGAAGACACTGCGCTGCCCATCGGCCAAGGCCAGACCATCTCGCAACCGTATATCGTGGCGCGCATGACCGAAGCCCTGCTGGCAGACGGCGTGCCCGACAAGGTGCTGGAAGTGGGCACGGGTTCGGGTTACCAGGCCGCGATATTGTCGCGGCTGGTGCCCAAGGTGTACACCGTTGAACGCATCAGTGCATTGCTCGATCGTGCGCGTGAATGTCATCGCGCGATGAAACTGACCAATGTCTACAGCAAGCACAGTGACGGTTCCTGGGGCTGGCCGCAGCACGCGCCGTATCCCGCGATTATGGTGACAGCGGCACCTGAGCAGGTGCCGGAGTCGTTGCTGGAACAGCTCGCCGTGGGCGGACGCATGGTGATCCCGGTCGGCAGTGTGCACGGCAAACAGGTGCTTAAAATGATTATTCGCACCAGTACCGGTTTTGAAGAAAAAACCCTCGACGCGGTACGCTTTGTACCGTTGCTGGACGGAGCGGTGCGCTGAGCTGATGGTATTTAGCGGACTCTACAACCGGTGCATGCTGTGGGCAGCGCATCCACACGCCGAACGTTACCTCGCCGGGGTAAGCCTGTTCGAAGCGATTTTTTTCCCGCTACCAACTGCTCTGATGGTGGCGCCTATGGCCGTGGCGCGGCCCGATCGTGCAGTACGCATTGCGCTGATTGCCACCGTGATGTCGGTGATGGGTGCTGTTTTTGGTTATGCGCTGGGCTATTATGCGATTGCCGCGGTCGAGCCCATCATCGAATCCGCCGGTTACTGGGAAAAATACCAGACCGCGCAACAGTGGTTTGCCGAGTGGGGTTTCTGGGCCGTGGTCATCGCCGGGTTCTCACCGATACCGTTCAAGATATTCACCATCACGGCCGGCGCGCTGTCGATGGCGATTGCACCCTTCATGCTGGCATCGCTGGTCGGGCGCAGTGCGCATTTTTTCCTGGTCGCATTGCTCATGGCCTGGGCAGGGCCCAAACTCGAACCGGTGGTCAGGCGCTATATCGAATGGCTGGGCTGGTTGACGGTCGCGTTGCTGGTCGTGATTTATTTCGTGCAAACCCGGGGCTGATGAAGCGGTCGGTGCTCAATATAATCTGCACTGTAGCGCTGGCGGTTGCGTTGACCGCCTGCGCCGGGAAAACCCTCGACTGGGATCCAAACGACTATACCGTCAGATCCGGTGACACCCTGTATTCAATTGCATGGCGCTATGAAATCGATCCCGATGATCTTGCGCGCTGGAATAATCTGCGTGACTCCAGCCTGATACGTCCCGGCCAGCGACTGCATACCCGGGCGCCGCGTGATGCTTACGGTCGCCCGATCGCGACCGCGTCCGCGCCAGGGTACACACAATCATCGTCACCAGCCGCTGCAGACACAACAGGCAACACGGTTACAGTCGATAAGCGAGACGCTGCTACGACTACCCGTGCATCGGGTGACATCGTTGTGCGACCCGGCGACACCCTGTATGGACTGGCAAAGAAACATCGCATTGATGCAAAACAGCTGGCGCGTGCCAATAATCTTAAACATCCTTACCGGATTTATCCCGGGCAGAGGCTGCAGCGCGAGGCGCAGAGTCCTACCCGGATTGCATCGACTGCACCGCGATCAAAGCCACGCGCGACCAGGCCAGTAGCAATAAATCCGCGCGTGGATCGCTGGCAATGGCCGGTGCGGGGCAAAATACTCTCACGATTCAACAGTCGTCGGACCGATGCCAGGGGAATCGATATCGCCGGTCGCGAGGGTGTGGCAATTCGCGCCGCCGCTGCGGGCAAGGTGGTATATAGCGGCAATGGACTCATCAGTTACGGTAACCTGGTGATTATCAAGCACAATAATTCCTACCTCAGCGCCTATGCGCATAACCGTAAACTGCTGGTGAACGAGGGCGAACAGGTGAAAGCAGGGCAGAGTATTGCCGAACTTGGCAAAACCGGCACCGATAAACCCAAGTTACACTTCGAAATTCGCAAGCATGGCAAGCCTGTCGACCCGCTGCGCTATCTGCCAGCTAGTTGATCGACCATAGCAAAAGCACACTATATTGTGGTTTTGCCAAAAAGTTCAAAAAAATCAGACATTTTTTAAAATAAATGCTTGCTTCGAAAACTTATTTAATGCTATAAGTTTTTTCAACTTACGGATAAGTTTAGAAAGGGCTTGTAAGTTCATGGAAATAAAGGGCAATTAAGGAAACATCTTCTCAGGCCGAAACGTAATAATAATAACTATAAAAACACGTATGGGGTGAGGGTAGAATTATGAGAGAGATTATTGCAAAAGCAAACGATGATGACGTGGATGCTGCGATTCTGATGGCAGATGATATAGATGATGACAGTGTTGATGTGGACGATGATGATTCGGAAGAAAAGTCGCCCAAAGCGAAACCTGTCAAGAAAGTTGAAGCCACTGACATAACAGCCCGGGTTAACCGCAAGGAACTCGATGCAACCCGCCTGTATCTGCGCGAAATCGAAGGCTCGCCATTACTCACCGCCGAAGAAGAAGTTTTTTATTCGCGCCTTGCACTCAAAGGCGACATGGAAGCGCGCAAGAAAATGATCGAATGCAATCTGCGCCTGGTGGTGAAGATTGCACGCCGTTACATGAACCGCGGGCTGGCACTGCTTGACCTGATTGAAGAAGGCAACCTTGGCCTGATTCGCGCGGTTGAAAAATTCGATCCTGAAAAAGGTTTCCGTTTTTCTACCTACGCCACCTGGTGGATTCGCCAGACTATCGAACGCGCCCTGATGAACCAGACGCGCACCATTCGACTCCCGATCCACGTGATCAAAGAACTCAATGTCTACCTGCGCGCAGCCCGCAAGCTGGAGCAGGAGATGGACCGCGAACCGACCGCAGAAGACATCGCCAAAATGCTCAACAAGCCGGTGGCCGGTGTCGAGAAAATGCTCGGCCTGCGTGACCGTGTCACTTCGGTCGATGTACCCGTCGGCAAGGAAAATGACCGTCCGCTGCTGGAAATCGTCGCCGATGAGCGTATCCCGGCACCCCCGGAAACACTACAGAACGAAGACGTGATGGCCAACCTGGAAGTCTGGCTGGGCCAGCTCGAGGAAAAACAGCGCGAAGTGCTGGTGCGCCGTTTCGGTCTGAACAACCATGAACGTACCACGCTGGAAGATGTCGGCCGCGAACTGGGTGTCACCCGTGAACGCGTCCGCCAGATCCAGATGGATGCTCTTAAGCAACTGCGCAAGATTCTGGAAAACCAGGGCTTTACAGAAGAACTTCTGTTCCAGGAATAACCCATACAATAACAATAATAAAAAAGCCCAAACTTATAACCGGGAATGGAAACATTCCCGGTTTTTTTTGGCTGTGATATTTGTCATTGTGGTTTTCAAGATTAAAGGCGCAACCGCAGAGGCGCAGAG
>JBATHJ010000681.1:0-1552 GCA_049666625.1 Gammaproteobacteria bacterium
GAAAAAGTTGAGCTGGAAGATGAGGATGAAATTGAATTGCTGGAAGCAGAGCGTCAGGAGGCCGAATTAGTAGAGGCGCAATTACGTGAAGCAGAACAGGCGGAGACCAGCCAGTCATGAGTAAACAAGCGTCATTTTCAAAAGCTGCACGATTTATCCTGGTGAGTGCCGCTCTGGTCATTGTAATTGCTGGCATGCGCGAAGCATCTGAGCTGCTGGTGCCGTTCCTGTTATCAGTGTTCATCGCTGTTCTCTGCCTGCCGTTGATGCAGGGGTTGCAGAGCAGGGGCATACCCGAGTTGGTCGCGTTGTTGATTGTAGTCCTGCTGGTTTTCGCGGCAGGCATATTGCTGGTGTTGCTGGTCGGCAGTTCGATGGATGACTTCTCACAAAATATGCCGTTCTATGAAAGCAAGCTGATGCACGAATGGAGCAAATTACTGTTGTGGTTGAATGAAATCGGAATTTCTTTACCGCGTGAAACTATTGCAAGCCATTTTGATCCGCGTTCTGCCATGCAAATGGCGCGTGCAATACTCGCGGGTTTTGGCAGTGTGCTGGCAAATTCGTTTTTAATTTTTGTTGCCGTGATATTTATCCTGCTAGAGTCGGGCAGTCTCAGGCGCAAGTTAAAAGCGGTCAAGGAAACACGTGATGCTGACTCAGCAGATGCGGACTTTACAAAAGAATTTACAGAAAAAGTGCGCGCTTACATGAGTATCAAACCATGGTTGAGCCTGCTCACCGGCCTGCTGGTGGCGCTGTCATTATGGTTGATGGGCGTCGATTATCCACAGCTCTGGGGTGTGCTGGCTTTTATGCTGAATTACGTGCCTAATATCGGCTCGATCATTGCAGCAGTGCCGGCAGTATTAATTGCGTTTGTACAGGCCGGAACAGGGGTTGCGCTGATGGCGGCAGGCGCCTATCTAGTAATTAACATCATCGTGGGTAATGTGCTCGAGCCGAAGTTAATGGGCAAGGGGCTGGGGCTGTCTACACTGGTGGTGTTTGTATCACTGGTATTCTGGGGCTGGGTACTTGGCCCGGTAGGTATGCTGCTATCAGTTCCACTCACGGTGACAGTCAAGCTCGCGCTCGACAGCAAAACTGAAACCCGCTGGATTGGTTCGCTTCTCGGCCATGCTGAATAGAAAAAATATAATATCCACGGATGAACGCAGATGAACACGGATAAAATCGTATGTGTGTTTTGTGCGCCTGCGGCGCTAAACCACAACTTTGTTTTCATCCGCGTTTATCTGTGTTCATCCGTGGATAATTAATCTTTTAAACATGAAACAGAAAATAATGGCATTCAACCAGGATGATATCGGCGACTGGGTGGCCGAGCTGGCGTGTGGACACGCGCGCCATGTACGTCATCGTCCGCCGTGGCAGAATCGCCCCTGGGTTCTGACCGAAAAAAGCCGCGCCGCGATGATAGGCAAGGAACTTGAGTGCGGTTTGTGTAAGAAAACGGTAGCCGAACACTGAAAGAATAGGAGCTATTGTCCGCGAATAACGCAAAGGACGCGAATAAATATTAAAG
>JBATHJ010000682.1:0-2551 GCA_049666625.1 Gammaproteobacteria bacterium
GACCGTAGTTGCTCTCATTGCCCAGCGCAATCATCAGTACACCGGGTGTTTCCTTATATTTTTTTACGGTGTCCAGCACTTCAGCCTTGAGTGTTTCGCGGGTCAGCGGGTCGGAATAATCTGTCAAGGGCCGCCATACACCACCCACGGTGGCACCATAACGGCCCATCAACGGATTGATGACAGTCATAATTCCATATTGCTGGTATACGTAGGTTACCCATTTGGTGGGCATGGTGCTGAATGTGCGAATGGCATTTACATTGGCGGCCTTCATCAGGCTGAATTCTTTATCAATTACTTTTTTAATAAATTCTTCTGGCTGGCCCCACAGGTTGTAGCTGTAGTTTTCGTTTATTGGCGAATAACCCCAGACCACGCCCTTGACATAAAAATCTTTGCCATTGACCTGCAACTTCCAGCCATTGTTATCTTTATAGGTGGTGACTTTATCCGGACCCAGGGCCAGGGCATCGAATGATGTAGCGAGGAAAAGAGCTGCGATAAAAATTACTCCAGGAACTTTTATCCATGCTTTGTAAAATGTTATCGCCATTTCGTCACCTCGGGTGATAATGCGTTAATTAACAATCATCCAGATCGATCTATTGACCTTCCAGAATAACGCTGCGCCAGCCTGCATCGTCATACATGCTATATAGCAGTGTGCACAAAACAGAATTCAATGTCAATCGATAATGCGCATAAAAATCAATTTAACTCATAAGTTATATGCATATTAATCAATATGTTACGATGTATCATTGATTTTAATTCAACAATTGTGCACTTTCCGTACTGGACCATCCGTATTACTATCTTTCGCCTCAGGCTGGCTGACTGCTAAGCACGTCTGGTGTATTTATCAGAGTTGCACCCTGACGGTCTGCAGTGCATTGGCATCAATGTTTATTTGCGCGTTTTGTGTACCTATCTGCAACGTGTAATTCACCGACTGCTTCGTGGTATTCAAAATCTGCACACTTAATACATTGTCATTGTTTATAGATGCGCTTGCATGCAGCGCGTCATTATCCAGTTTGTCGAGATAGGTGTATGCCTGCACCGCTTTATCGCCCGGCCGTATGGTTCTGCTGAACTGTGCCAGTACGTAATAAATCGGGGTGTAATAAATTTTGCCGGTGGACAGGTTTATCATGATCGGTGCGCCGCAGAAATTACCGACATGATTCGGGCCACCGCGTTGATCAAGCACAATGTTCCAGTCAATCCAGCCAGTGACCCAGTGGTTCAGGCTGACAATAATATTCCTGGCGTAACGATGCACTGGTGTATACATGGGATGATCTTCAACTATGACACCGGGCCAGTTCGCCGTATATGCCCAGTCAGTGGCATTGGCATTCCACCAGAAGGCATCATTATCAAACCAGCCTGATTCCTTGTAACCGACTGGATCCTGTATGCCATCGGGGGCGTCTTTGCCCAGATCATCGATAGTGCCTTCGGTATGGATGATCGCATAGTCGGGGTATTTGCTGTGTACCCTGTCGAATACATCTTCATACACTTTGAAAGTGCTTTCATACCAGTGTACTGCGGCGCCATAAACATATTTCGCTGACTCGGGGTCGCTGTATATGGTATCAGTCCAGTGCTCAAGTCCGTCCCGGTTTTGGTCATAAATTAAAAGTTTTATATCAGCGTTATTACTGGAGTGTAATTTCGGGCCGAGGTGTTTTTTAATAAAGTCATTCTGTGATTCGGGTGTGAAATGCATGCTTTCCCACTGCCCGTTATTACCGTGGGGTTCGTTGACAGGTGTAATGCCCCATATATTCACACCCTCATTCTTGTACGCGTCAAGATACCTGATGAGGTAATCCGCATATGTACCAATATACTGCTGTTTTAATTTTCCACCCGTGCCCTGGTGATTGTTTTCGGGGGTGCCCTTGATATACCAGTCCTCGATATCTTTCATCCATGAAGGCGCAGTCCAGGCGGAGGAAATAATATTCAGGGTTTTGTCTGACTGTCCGTCCTTGATCGCCATGGCCTGTTTGATCATGGGCAACAAATCAAATGTTGTATCTTTAATTCCGGGATATTTATCCGTAGCAAAACCATCCTTATCGGGATCAATCGAAAAATGTTTTAGCTGTGTGTCGCCCTTGATATCGGCATAGGAAAACCTGCCCTCAACAGAAAAATCCGAGGAACCAATGGTCGTCCTGGCCAGTGAAAAGTTGGCGCCCTGTTCTCCATATATTTTGTGCATCACATCCTGTCGCGTAGTTTTATCCAGATGCGCCAGAACATACGCGGATGATTCGGTAAATGAAGTGCCAATACCCAGCAGGGTTTGTTTGACGATATCCGGTCTGATCAGTACAACAGTGCCTTCAGGTGAACCGTCACTGAATTTTATATTTTTCTTTTGTGCCAGTTTGTCTCCAGCTTCCGAGGTGATGAGTATCTCGCTAGTTGAAGTCAGTGCATAATCCTTGTCGTTATTTTGATACATTTGCGCGACTCCATTGCTGTAACAAAGTAAAGACAAGATGAATGAATAGGAGACGCATAAGGC
>JBATHJ010000683.1:0-1512 GCA_049666625.1 Gammaproteobacteria bacterium
CACCGTAGAGCGTGGCATAGCCCACTGCCATTTCACTTTTGTTGCCGGTAGTGAGTACCATGCGCCCGGTTTTATTTGAAATCGCCATCAGCATCAGGCCACGGCATCGTGCCTGGATGTTTTCTTCAGTGACATCAACCTCGCGACCGGCGAATACCGGTTTTAAAGATTCAAGAAAAGCCTCGAACGCGGCTTCGATTGGAATCACGTCATATTGCACGCCGAGAATGTCTGCTTCGGCCTGGGCATCGCTCAGGCTCATGTCTGCGGTATAGCGCGAGGGCATCATCGCCACCTGCACATTAGCTGCACCCAGTGCATCGACCGCTATCGCCAGCGTGAGCGCCGAGTCAACACCACCGGACAGGCCGATCACCACGCCACGAAAACCGTTCTTGTGTACGAAATCTTTTACCCCGAGCACCAGTGCGTGATACACCGCTTCGGTTTCTGATAAATCCGGGCGTTTCTCCTGGCTGCGTGGCATGAGCTGTTTAGCAGATACATCCACATATTCAGTCGCGGCTGCAAATGCCGGCGCGCGGTAAATCATTTCGCCCTGCGCGTTGACCAGCAATGATTCACCGTCGAACACCAGCTCATCCTGGCCGCCCACCATGTTGAGATACAGCATCGGCAAACCCGATTCAGCTGCGCGTTGCGCGAGCACAGTGACGCGCTCGTGGTATTTGCCGATATGGTAAGGCGACGCATTCAGTACCAGCATGACATCAGCACCGGCCGCTTTGGCATCCAGCACCGGCGTACTTTCCCAAACATCTTCACAGATCGCCAGGCCAAATTTCACGCCGCCGAGTTCGACCACGCAGGCCTGCGTACCCGGCCTGAAATAACGCATTTCATCGAACACCGAATAGTTGGGCAGGCAGTGCTTGTGGTAGCTAGCGATGATTTTGCCGTCGCGCAGCCAGAGCGCGGCATTATAGAGAGTGCCCTGCTGGCGTTGCGGCAGGCCGAACACCATGTCGATACCGCTGACCGCGGCACAAATACGGTTGACCTCGGCCTCGGCACGGTCGACAAAGCCGCGCCGGTGTAACAGGTCTTCAGGCGGATAGCCGACCAGTGCCAGCTCGGGGAATACCACCAGCGCAGCGCCCTGCTCACGTGCCGCGTGTGCCTGCGCAATCATCCGCTCTGCATTGCCGCTGATGTCGCCGACCAGAAAATTATCCTGTACCATGGCGACACAAATAGTTGTATTCATTATTATATTACTGCCACGCCAGCAGGCCGAAAAAGAAGAATTTTAACATGCTCCGTAACCTCATCATTGTCGCCGCCGTAATTATTGTGGCGCTTATTATCCGCCAGCGAATGCAAAGTGCACGTCTCGCCAAACAGAAAAAACCCGCTGCCAGCAGCTCGACCAACACCGTGCAGTGCCTGACCTGCAAGACCTATGTACCTGCGACGGAAGCTGTCAGCGAAGGCGACAGTCATTTTTGCTGCAAACAGCACCTGCGTGACTGGAAAGACCGCGCTGGATGA
>JBATHJ010000684.1:0-3871 GCA_049666625.1 Gammaproteobacteria bacterium
TATCAACCTTATCACTCACTGTCCACACCCTGCCATCGTCACCCAGGTAGAGCTTGCGCATTTCTTCCAGGGTGAACGGTCTTGAGCCGAGGCGGCCGAACACTGCTATCTGGTTTCCGGTTTCATCGACCGCGCGGTCGCGGTCCAGGCCCTTCGATAATGCCAGCGCCGGCGATTCAGTCGGATAGCTTGCAATCAACTCGGGATGCGGCTCTGGGCTGAAGCCATAAAAGCGCGGCTGGCTGTCCGGCGAAGTCATCTGCAATACCTTGAGGCCGTTTTTACCATCAGCCACGTAACCGATCAGGCTGGCGTTGGTGGTGGCGACCATGACATCGCGCGCATCATTGAGTTGGCCATCGGCCGTAAACAGCTCGACCAGCTTCGGTTGCTCGGCTTTCTCGACATCAATAATCGCCAGCCCCTGTTTGCCCGCTGCGACATAGGCATAGGTGCGTGCTACGTACACCCGTTGCGCATCATCCAGCGCTACGACTGCGGGCGTGATACGCGGTTTATTCGGCAGCGTCACATCCACAACCTTCAATCCATCTGCATCGGTCACGAACAGGTAACGGAACTGCAATGCGGTGGCGCGCGCAGTCTTAAGCTCTATAACAGCATCGACTTTCGGCGCCAGTGGCGCATCCAGGTTGACCACCACGATACCTGCATCGGCAACGATATAGGCATAATAACCGCCCAGCGTAATATGGCGCGCACCGTTCAGTATGCCGTTCGGGTTCCATGTCAACGCCCGCTCAAGAAAGTTATTACGCGCTTCACCGTCTGCCAGGGTATTGACATCGGTCAATATCAGGCCTTCTTTACTGTCGGTAATGAACGCGTAGTGATAGATGGCGTGCATTGGCTGTTCCTGGTTATCGACGCGCATCAACTCACCCTGGTTGCGCACCGCGTGCACCATCTGGTTGGTGGGCAATGCAATACAGGTGGCGTTCTCGGTATCAAGATGTGTATCGTGGCCCATTGCGCTATACGGCGCGGTAATGATGCGTTGCGATATGCCCTTGTTGGCTATGCCGGCGACATCGTACATCTGTACACCGTTTTCACCCTGCGCGACAAACATGTACTCACCGCGCAACTGTAAACAAGGTGATACGCCTGAATCGTGGTTGTAGCCTTCCTGCAACACCTTATTGTTAGCCAGGTGCTGCTTATACCAGTCCGGATACGCGTACTTGTGCAGATAACTGCCGATCACCGCCTGCGGTTCTTCCCACTCGGTGACGCGCACAGCTTCGATGCTTGCTTCGGTACCAACCCATACATTCAAGCCAACAAAGTTAACAAAGTTTGTGCCGAGTAATAACAGCTGCGACATGATGGCATTGTTGTCATTTTGATCTGACACGTGGCAATCAGTACAGGTTTTGGTTTCGGTCAGGCGCGCGGTATGCGGGAAATGCGGCGCAAACGCCTGTGAACTGAATCCACTGGCTGCAATCGGCGGCTGCTGGATATAAATACGCTCCCGACTTGCATTGGTTGACGACAACACCAGCGCTGATGATGAGCGCACCGGCGCGATGCGCCCGCCTTTTATCGGGCCGCGTTTACCCAGCTGAAACATCTGGTCGCGCGCGACCTGCGGGTTATAGGTGGCGTAGTTGCGAGTGTCGCCGCCTTCAAAATGATGGCGCTCGGTTTTGTTATTGGCTTCGATTGGTAGATGACAGCCTCCGCAACTGGTGGTCCACGAGGTGTGGCAGGAATAACAGTGCATGGTGTCATCATTATGCGCACGCTGATCAGGTTCGATACCCGGCCCCCAGCCCAGCCTTTTGGTATCCTTGCTCATCAGCTTGGCACGCGCAGATTTGGCGTTGTAATTTTTATGCCCCGGTGTCACCGAATCTTTCACCAGGCTCATTTCCCATTCGAGCCCCGGTGTGAGCAGGGAACGCTGGAACAGTTTTCCATTGGTCCATTCAAAACGTTTTTTTCCATCGGGATTACGCAGCAGGCCAAGGTCATTGCCGCCTGGCGGCGCAGCCGGGCCGGTGGTGCGCAGGTTCGGGTATTTATCCGGCGTGCCGTGACAGTCCTTGCACATAATTTCGACCGCGGCGGCGACTTCACCGTGAATATTGCCGGTGCCGTGGTTGTCCTGCGAGAAATGGCAATCGACACAATGCATGCCCTTGTCGAGATGGATCGACGACATGTGAACAGCTTTCTTGAATTTTTCCGGATCACTGTCATCGACAATACTGCCGTCTTTATCCAGCAGGTGGCCGTGACGATCACGTTTGTATACTGCGCGGAAGTTCCAGCCATGGCCGTGATAGTCGGCAAACTGGGTATCTTTCAGTTCAGGGTTGAGATCGCGCACATTACGCATGAATTCTTCATCTGACCAATTGCCGCGCGCTGCGGCACCTTCCGGGTTGCGCTCATAGACTTCGTGCAGTTCTTCGTCGGTGGGGTATTTCTGCTTTTTCGGCCACATGAACGGTGCATCCGATTCGTAATCCCACATGGTGTATCCCAGGTAGGTATTAACGAACATATTTGGCTGGTGCATATGACAGCTCATGCATTGTGAGGTCGGGATCGCGCGGGTGAAACTGTGCACCAGCGGGTGGCCTTCTTCGTCTTTTGAAATCGTCGGATCGACCGTCTGGGTTTTACCGGTGTGGCCAAATTCTGCATACGGACCTGAATGCCGCGGGTCACGGTCATTGGCATACACACTGTGACAACCGGAACAGCCCGAGTGACGGAAATCACCGGGCTGGTCATTGGTGCCCATGAACCACATGTGCGGATCATTCAGACGTGTCTTGGTGAGATTGATCACCGGCACAGCGATGCGACCGCCGGTTCCGGGACCGCGGTTCGACTGCCTGAAATCCGGCCGCCCGCTTTCTTCCAGGCGCTGGATCTGGCCAAGCTGGTTGGGTATCGCGGTTTCAGGGAACAGGTTGCCGATGTTACGACCACCGCGTTCGAACACGCGGAAAACATCGCCCGGCGGTGTCACTTCCCACGCCGGCAGCGGGTACAGGCCTTTTAATACACCACGCGCGCGCATTTTTTCATCGGGCTCTTCCGGGTTAAGAATCGCCGCCGTGGTGCCATCACGTAGATAACTTTCACCCAGCACATAATTTTTCAGCGGCACGATACCGTTGTTATACGAGGCGCCGCCCCACAGCATGGCCGAGGTGCTCATCAGGCTGCGTTTCGCCGCATCGATTATTTGCTGGTGGCAGGCACCACAGGCTTCATCCGCGATGCGGTAGTCCGACGGGTTAATAAAGCGCACGAACTCGGGGCTTTCACGGTTTAACAGGGTATAGGTGATACGCGGGTTGGCACTCGATGGTGTACGCCATGCTTGCGGGTAACGCGGCAATACGTGCGCCTTTTCCATCGCCTGTTGATAGCCGGCATCGCTCTTTTCAGTACCCGCAGGTTTCAGTATATCAGTGTCACCGCCGTGGCAGTCGATACAGGCGAGATTAACGCCGCTACTGGCGTGCATGCTGGGCTGGTCTGTTTTTGTATGGCAACTGACACAACCGGTGTTTTTACGCGCAACTTCACCAGGCGACTGCGACTCGGGCGCATTGGGCGCAGTCACATAATTCCGTTCAACCGCCTGCTCGCCTTCTGAGGCATACACAAGCAACACAGGCACAAGCATGCCAAGGCAAACGCAAAGCGCAAACCATTTCAGTGGGTATTTATCAATTGAGCTGTTCATGTATTTAAAATCGCACCATAAGACAATAATTAATTATCCACAGATGAACGCAGATAAACGCTGATAAAACATTAATTTTGTTTCTATAGCCACTTAAACTATTACGCAATAATCTGCCGCATTACATCAATGATT